>JASFIU010000098.1:0-11754 GCA_050122495.1 Desulfobacterales bacterium
CCCCAAATTCAAATGTTCAAAAAGTTTTGAATTTCGGTCATTTGATATTCGAAATTGTTTCGGATTTCGATATTCGATATTCGAATTTACAGAATTTGGTTAGATTCAGTTAAAGTCCAGTTTCGCAATTTTTAAAACTATCCGGAAGCCTTACCGGGCTCTCCCTTGAGAATATTTTTAATTTTATTGGACAGTTTTTTTGATTCGAGCTTGGCAAATTCGCGCAGAAGGGCTTCCTGTTTCTTGGTGAGATGGGTTGGTGTTTTAATTGCAACCTGGATAATCTGGTCACCCCGCCCGGAACCTCTTAACGACGGGATGCCTTCACCGCGAAAATAGAAAATATCTCCGGGCTGGGTCCCTTTTGGAATATCCAGGTTTTTTTTGCCGTTTAAGGTCGGCACCCTGATTTTATCGCCCAGAGTGGCCTGCACAAATGAAATTGGGATTTCACAAATAATATCTGTATCCCGGCGCTTGAAAAACTCATGGGGTTCCGCGTAGATGAAAACATAAAGATCTCCGGGAGGCCCCCCATACACCCCCGGTTCACCTTCGCCGGTCAGGCGTAGCCGGGAGCCGTGATCAACACCTGCCGGAATTTTGACCGCCACTTTTTTAGCGGCCATCACTAGGCCCGTTCCGCGGCATTTGGGGCACGGATGCGCAATGATCTGGCCGCCGCCGCGGCAGGTGGGGCAGGTCGTTCGGACGGTAAAAAATCCCTGGCTTCGGGAAACTTGGCCTGCGCCACCGCAGTGCCGGCAGGTTTCGGGTTGGGTGTCTGCTTCGCACCCGTTGCCGTCGCATTCGGAACAGATTTGTTTCTTTTCAATTTCAATTTCGGTTTCGGTTCCAAAGACCGCTTCCATGAAATCCAGCTTTAAATCATATCGAAGATCGGCTCCGGGCATTGCCCGGCTCCTTGAGCGCCGTCGTGACGTGAAACCAAAAAAATCCTCGAAAATGTCACCAAAGCTGGAAAAAATATCTTCAAAGCCGCCAAATCCGTGGAAGCCGGTGTTTTCGAGCCCGGCATGGCCGTATTGATCGTAAAGGGCGCGTTTTTGCGGATCACGCAGGACCTCGTAGGCCTCGGCGGCTTCCTTAAATTTTTCTTCAGCTGTTTTGTCGTCTGGATTTCTGTCCGGATGGTATTTTAATGCAAGTTTGCGGTAGGCTGCTTTTAATTCATCGTCGCCGGCATTGCGGCCGACACTTAAAATTTCGTAATAGTCCCGTTTGTTAGGCATATAATCTTCCACTTAAATACCCTGGAATTTTTTCAGCTAAAAGAAATACCGGGCATTTTTTTGGGGCATATGTTTTGCCTCAATATTGCAATATCCTAAGACGCATTATAGCATAAAAGCTTCGTGCGACCCAATATTCCAGTATAGCGCTTACGCTTCACTGCGTGCCCACTATTCCAATTGGGGCAAAGCCCCTTCCTGGTTTTGTTCTAATGTAATGCAACAATGTTTGATGTCAATTTAACAACTGGATAATCTCTTCTGGGGCCTTATGCTAAATAAAAAGACGGCAGTGGTTATCAACATAATGATGGCTCCCAAAGGAAAAGCCACCCGCAACTGAAATAAATCCATCATTAGACCGCCGATTAATGATCCACCAAACATTCCCAGGCTGTGTGCCAGGGTTAAAATTGCCATCACAGATCCCATTGAATCGGTTTGACTGCCTTTGAGAACCGCAATTGCCATCAATGCCGGCATCGAAATGCCCCCACCGATTCCAAAAATAATACTGGCCCACACCATCCCCCAGAAGCTCTGCACCCACACAAAAGAAAAGACGGCCAGTGCAACGATCATACCGCCGGTAACCACCATCCATTTCTTACTGATTTTATCCGCCAAAAGGCCCATGGGCACATGCAGGATGCCACTGACAAGCACCCCCAGCATGATTAATATGCCGATGGCGGAACTTGTGGCGTCAAACCTTAATTTTGCAAACAGCGGCAAAAAAGCCCAGACGATTCCGATGCACACAATGTGAGAGAATCTGAAGATAAAAATACTGGCGATATCCCGATCTAAAATCAGCTGTTTCCATCCATATGGAATTTTACCGCTGGTGATATATTTTTCCGAACGGGTCGGTGGTAGCAAAAACTGGCACAAAAAAAATCCGATCAGGGCCAGGAGCCCCATACAGACAAAGGAGGTTTGCAGGCTGAAACGGTCATTGATGACGCCGCCCAAGAATGGCCCGATGCTCAAACCGCAAAACATGGACATGTTAAACAGCCCCATTGTGAATCCTTCTTTTCCCGGAGGTGTAATGTCACCGACATAGGCCTGAATGATCGGCATCAGCATGGCCGAAGCAACACCCTGAAAAAACCGCAGGACAATAAGGGCATTGACTTCTTGGGAAAAAATAAACCCCAGTGAGATTAACGTGTAGGTCAAAAGCCCTGGAATAATCAGAGGCTTGCGCCCTTTGCGGTCCGATAGTCGGCCAAAGTAGGGCAAGAAAAACGTCCGGGCCAGGGCAAAGGAGCCAAAGATCATCCCGATGTAAAAACCGCTGGCTCCCAGCTCATGGGCGTAAACCGGCAGAAGGGGTACTACAATTCCCATACCGGTAACGGTGGCAAATATCGCAAAGAACAGGGTTGCAAATATTTTTTTATCCGCTAGATTCATATATCTATTCGCATTTCTTCACACAAAGCCTTCCCTTTTATCATCCGGATTGATTCTGTACAAGAGGATTCGCGGGTTCATAGATGTCTGGTGTCAGGTTTCAGGTGTCAGCAAACTGATGATCTCGGGCAAAATCTGATTTGTCTGCATTGCCCTGACACCTGACACCTGAACACTGAAACCTTAAGAATAATAAGTAGGAAGGTACTGACCGGGTTCATGAATCTATCAGCTAGTATCCAGCAGCCAGTTAAAAGCTGAAAAAGATAGCGATGATGCCGACCAGCCAGCAGTAGGGTGCAAACACATACAGGTGTCCCGTTTTAACCATACGGAGCAGTACTTTTAAGGCAGCGTAACCGACAAGTGCCGCAGCTGCTGTACCCAACAGAGCCATCCGGATGGCCGGATCCGTCTGAGACAAACCGTCTTTAAGGTTTAGCGCTCCGGCCCCGACAATGGCGGGTATGGAGAGCAAAAACGAGTATCTGGCCGCTGTTTTGCGATCGATGCCCAGCAACAGGCCGATGCTGATGGTTGAGCCGGATCTGGAAATACCGGGGATAATGGCCAACCCTTGGACGATTCCGATGATAATTGCCTTGGTTATGGAAACGCCTTTGATACCCGCTTCCTTATTATCGGCCTTGACCCGGCGGGTGAGCCATAAAAGCGATCCGGTCACCATCAGCGCCAGACCGGTGAAAAATGATGACGAAAACAGCTGATCGGCGATGCGATGAAACATGAGCCCCAGGACGGCGGTGGGGATAGATCCGATAATGATCAGCAATGCCATTTTTAAATCCGGATCGGATTCAACCTGCCGCAAAATGGTTTCTTTTCCTACCGCTGGAGCAACCAGCCGCAACAGCGCCGTTATTATATTCTGTATTTCCCGGTGGAAGACAACGATGACCGCCACCAGTGTCCCCAGGTGAACACAGACATCGAAAAACAGTTCGGCTTCTTTGAGCCCGAATAACTGCTGAAACAACACCAGATGCCCCGAGCTGCTAACCGGCAAAAATTCGGTCAATCCCTGGATGATACCTAAAATAATGGCCTCAATTGGATTCATAGGCGCTGTTATTCATACGCAAAAAAAGCTTATTGTGAGTAAAGACTATGGCAAAAAATCCGAAATCCAAATTTCGAAATTCGAAACAAATCCGAAATTCAAATGCGCTAATGTCTCAAACATAAAAGCTGACTGGATTTTAATAAACATATCCGTGAGTATGGTTGTTTTGAATTTTTGTCATTCGATATTGTTTCGGATTTCGTGCTTCGTATTTCGAATTTGTTTGTTGCGCTAAAGAGATTTTAGATCTGCATTTTTATAAAATTATATGTCGATGACGTTTCCAGTATTCCTCGTATTGTATCCGCCCAGCGCGTCCACGCGCTGTTTAAATATCCGGCTATTGATGACCTCAAGCAGGATCTGAATGGGCTGGGTGTCGAAATGCTCAAGGGGAATTGCCAGATCGTATTGCTCGGTGACCACCGGTATGAATTCAAGATTCAAGGCTTTAGCCGCAGCATAAATCCCCAAACCGGCATCCTCGGCGCCGCTCAGCACAGATACAGCCACGGCCATATGGGTGAATTCTTCATTTTGATAGCCATTAATGGCGGCCGTCTCGATTCCCATCTGCTGTAATTTATAGTCTAACAAAATTCGTGTACCCGAACCCACCTGCCGGTTGATAAAGGCGACGTCTTTGCGGCTGAGATCCTCTATGCCCTTTATTTTTTTAGGGTTGCCGCGTTTAACGATCAGACCCTGATCGCGTTGGACCAGATGGATCAGTTTGACCGTCGTATCCGGCAGATACTTTTTTAGGTAAGATACATTGTAAGATCCATCTTCGGTATCCAAAAGATGGGTGCCGGCCAGATGGCATACACCGCGTTTGATGGCCATCAAGCCCCCCATGCTTCCGACATGGCTTGAAGACAGGCTTAATTCACAGTGCGCGGCCTTGAGCTGATCGGCGAGCACATCCAGCGAATTGTCATGGCTTCCGACGATGACAATTGTCCGCCGGATGGCCGGCAGCGGGCGCAGAAGTTCGGCGGAGACCATCTCGTCATCATTGAGGCCCTCCACATGATTCGGTATGCGGATAATGCCGTCGGCTTCGGTAATGGAGGTGATGGTGCCGGCGCCCCTGGCTAACGGCGTGGCCACGATGCGGTTTCCGACTTCACCCAGCTTTACACGCACAAATTCTTCCACACCGAGCTTGGAGGCAATTTTTTTGGTAGGTTGGACGGCAATCGTGTCTCTTAGCGGCACGGGTTGGCCCAGCATGGCGTATAACAACGGTTGGACAAACTGCTCAAATGCGATAATGGCCGAAACCGGATAGCCGGGTATTCCGAAAACCGGTTTATTTTCCACCATTCCGATGACGACCGGCTTGCCGGGCATGATCGTTACGCCATGTACCTGAATTTTACCCAAATCCACAATGGCCGTTTTGGCAAAATCTTCGGATCCGGCCGAGGACCCCCCCAAAATCAGGATCAGCTGATAATCATTATTTAAAGCGGCGGTGACTGCCTGTTTGATCTTTTCGACATCGTCCACCACGCGCTTATGTCGCGCAAAGGTGGCTCCGCACTTTTCAATGAGCTTGCCCAGAACATATGAATTGGTTTCCAAAACCTGCCCCGGCTTGAAGTCATCAAGATTCAGTTTGCGCCAGTCCACCAGTTCTGAGCCGGTGGGAATGATCAGCACTTTCGGTCGGGCTTTGACCGTTACCTTAAACACGCCCCCGGACAGAAGAGCGCCGATGCAATAGGGGGTGACTACATGATTTTGAGGGAAAAGGAGCTCGGTGGCGACAATGTCTTCGCCGACGCGGCGAACATTTTGCCAGGGGAAAGCCGGAGCTTCAATCTCGATGCGCCCCTCATCGAGTTGATTGACATTTTCGACCATGATGACCGCATCCGTATTTTCCGGCAGAACATGACCGGTGTTGACATAAAATGCATCCCGGCCGACGACCAGTTCTTTCGGCGCCGCTGCGGTTGTGCCAAAGGTGATTTCCGCTTTCACCGCCAGCCCGTCCATGGCGGCCAGATGAAAATTCGGCGAGGACAGTTTGGCGTTGACCGATTCCGCCAGAACCCGACCGACCGCGTCGGAAACCGAAATTTCTTCTGTCGGAAGCGGAGCTAAATTGGAAAACGTCTCAAAGAGAATCTCCCGTGCCTCTTTCAGGGTTTTCATTTTTAGGTAGATGTTACGCTTAAATGCCATTTTTTTCTCCATTACGTGATAGGCATTTTGAAGATATCGAAGTCTTCTAAAGTTTAGTTTTAAATCTGAAATACGAATATCGAAATCCGAAACAAATCCGAATACCAAATGACCGAAATTCCAAACCTGTTTTGAACATTCGCGTTTCGAATTTAGATATTGTTTCGGATTTCTAATTTCGTGCTTCGTATTTAAGCTAAACCGAACCTTTCTAAAATATCTTAAAAAGACGGATTTTGTTGTGTCTACATTGGAATAACTTCCACAATTGTTCCCTTATCCAGCCCTTCGGTATTGATATCGATTTCAAGCAAACCGTCAGCCAAGACCATTGTGCTGATAAGACCCGATTTGCCCAGCACCGGGTCTGCCCATAGCTGGCCTTCTTCCCGACGGAGGCGAACCCGGATAAAATCGATGCGGCCCTGCCTTGAAGCGACGTTTCGGCTGAGCCTGGCATTTAGCCGGTGCTCTTTTTCGTGCGCTTGGATCTGCCCGCTGAAATGTTCAACGAAGGGTCTCACAACTCTTGAAAATACGATCATGGAGGAAACCACGTGTCCGGGCATTCCCCAGAATGCTTTGTTTTGAACCTTTGCCAAAATAGTCGGTTTGCCGGGGCTGATGGAAATGCCATGAACCATAATTTCGGCATCCTGAAAGGCGGAAAGCACATCAACGGTAAAATCGCGAGCGCCGACGGAACTGCCGCCCGAAATTAAAACCATATCGCATTGATCTATGGCCAGCTTGCATTTTTTAAATAGCGTGTCAAAATCATCACGCACGATCCCGAAAGGGACCGCCTGCGCGCCGGTTTCATGAATGAGCCCCGTAAGGGTATAGGTGTTGATATCGCGTATCTGTCCCAGAGTGGGTGCGGCATCAATCGGTATAATTTCATCTCCGGTGGAAATAATTCCAATAACCGGTCTTTGGAAAACGGCCACCTTTTGTTTCCCCAACGCGGCTAAAAGTCCGGCCTCCTGGGGCCGGATTTTTTGTCCTTGCATCAGCATGCGTGATTTATTCTTAATATCTTCACCGATCGCAATCATGTTCTGACCGGGGGCGACACTGCGGTAAACTTCAATTGTGGATTCATCGATGGTTTCGGTATGCTCGACCATGACCACACTGTCTGCGCCCTGCGGTAACATTCCACCGGTAGCGATGCGAACCGCCTCCCCGGGGCCGACGGTAGCCTGCGGTGATTCTCCCATGGCAACGCTGCCAGTGACGTTAAGAAAGGCCGGATTACCTTCACTGGCACCAAATGTGGAAGCGCCTTGAAGCGCATAACCGTCAACAATGGTCCGCGGAAAGTCCGGTAGATCGACATCCGCAACAATATCTTCTGCCAGGATTCTCCCAACTGTTTCCACCAGCGGAATTTCTTCCGTCGCTACCTGCGCAAATGTGGTGCGGTATTCTAAAACCCTCTGTAAATCCGTAACCTTGAAGAATTCTTTCATTATATCATTCCCATATCACTTGAACGAAACAGACGCGTCTTGTGTTAGCATACAGCGGGACTTTATTCAAATAGTAGAATAGATCTGTCTCCCAGTTTGAATCTAATACTTAATACCGGATTTCCAATGTCACATATCTAACCAAGGTGTCAGGTGTCAGGTGTCAGCAGGTCGATCCGGAAGACATCGGGGATTATTTGAATCTGGCTGCGGGCATCCTGGCATCTCAGCCTTTGATCTATGATCTATAAGCTTCTTTCCTGACACCCGAATCCCGCCGCGGCGGGAACACCTGAAACCTATTTGTGACCAGAAGCCAGAATTCTTGCAAAACAACCGAATACATGTGTATAATCTCGCAGAGTCAGCAATCGAGATGCTACTTTTCTCATATTCAAAGAGAAACCCTAAATAAAATAAAATACCATGTCCAACTCATCTGAATCTCCGGCTCCGTATCCTCGGGCTGAGAAGCCGGAGTTTCTAACCCAAAAACGATTTGACGAGTTTGCATTGCCGGCCGAGCTGCTCTCGGCTCTGAGCGAAGCCGGATTTACCAATTGCACACCGATACAGGAGCAAACGCTGCCCATATCGCTGGCCGGTAGTGATGTTGCCGGCCAGGCCCAAACCGGCACGGGGAAAACAGCCGCCTTTCTGGTCACCGTCATCACCCGTATTTTGATGCTTCCTGAACGCGACGCGCGTCTGCCATCGGCGCTGATCATCGCACCCACCCGCGAACTTTCCCATCAGACATACGAGGAAGCCCGCATGCTGTGTCGCCACACGGATTTGAGTGTTGCTGAAGTCGTCGGTGGCGTTGATTATAAACGGCAGGCCGATACACTGCGCCGGGGCGTAGATATCGTTATCTGTACTCCCGGGCGTATTATTGACTACTACAAGCAGGGCATATTTAAAACCCAGGGAATTAAAATTCTAGTGATCGATGAAGCCGACCGCCTGTTTGACCTGGGTTTTACCAACGATATGCGCTTTCTTCTCCGCAAACTGCCCCCCTATGAAAAACGACAGTCCATGCTCTTTTCAGCGACCCTCTCGTATCGGGTTATGGAGCTGACCTATGAGTATATGAATCTGCCCGAGTTTATATCGGTTACGCCCCAGTCCATCACTGTGGAAGGGATCGAACAACAGCTGTTTCATGTCGGATCGGACAAAAAGCTGCCCCTGTTATTAGGCCTGCTCAAAAGAGAGGATTGGAGCCGAATGCTCATTTTTGTCAATACCAAGGTGGGGGTTGATTGGCTTACGCGAAAGCTTAAAGGTAACGGCTGGCCGGCTGAAAAAATCACCGGCGATTTGCCCCAGCGCAAACGGTTCCGCCTGATGGCGCAATTTAAAAAGGGTGGCATCAAAATATTAGTTGCTACGGATGTGGCCTCCCGCGGCATTCATGTAGAAGATATCAGCCATGTGATTAATTATGATCTGCCCCAGGATTCCGAAAATTATGTTCATCGGATTGGCCGAACTGCACGGGCCGGCAAAACCGGCAAAGCCGTTGCCCTGGCATGTGAAGATTACGTTTATCACTTGGAACCGCTGGAGGAAATGCTGGGGTATAAAATTCCCGTGATATGGCCTGGAAACGACTGGTACGTCGCAGATAAGGCCAAACCGATTGCAGCTGAACGCAGATCCCGTCTCAGGCAGTCCGGAAGAAGACGCAGCCGGGGGTGTACGCGCAAAAAGACCGAAGCGCAGCCTGCGTCAAAGAAAACCAAACCGCGCTCCTTTCCCGGGGCATTTTTCGGTTTTGGTCCAGACGAATCCAAAAAGGCTGAATCAACGACCACCCGCGCGACGCCCCAATCCAAGACCCCAGCAAATTCTGAAGCATCTGCCAAACAGAAGAAAAGACCACAGCGGCGGAAAAAGAAAGGGACCCCCCGCAAGGTCGATAAATCAGCGTCGGATATAAAAACCAACCGCGCCTGACGTTTTTCATAAGTTCAGTTTTGCTGCATCCTGCCATCGAATTTTGTCTTTCTTTTCTTGAAAAAATCCGATTTATTACTTAAATTACCTCTCATGGGGTATGTCTTCGATTTCAAAGATGCCATCGCTTACGAGCAGTGGTTCAAAAAGCCGGAGTCCCAGATTGCGTTTGAGCTTGAAAGCCGGTTGATGCGGACTTTGCTCAAACCCAGCTCCGGAGAATCCGTACTGGACATCGGCTGTGGAACCGGCGCATGCCTGCTTGCATTTTTAGAAATGGGGCTGCAGGTCACCGGGCTGGATCCCTCGACCTACATGCTTGATATCGCGTCCAAAAATGTCGCCAACCGTGCCGACCTCTATCGGGGCTATGCCGAAGATCTGCCCTTTGACGATAATTCCTTTAACTATGCCTGCCTTTTTACGACCCTGGAATTTGTCGATAACCCTCAAAAAGCCCTTGAAGAAGCCTGCCGGGTGGCCAAAGACCGTATCTTTATCGGTGTGTTGAACCGTTATGCGATTAAAAGCATCCAGCGGCGCGTTAAGGGCATGTTTGCCCCCAGCATTTATAACCATGCCCAATTTTTCAGTGTCTGGGAAATCAAGCAGAAAATCCGCAAGATATTGGGCGGTACACCGATATCCTGGCGAACGGTATGCCAGTTGCCGTCTCAACCGGGAAAATCCGGTAAGATTGCCACCAGCCTGGAACAGTCAAAAATTCTCCAGCGCTGCCCCTTTGGCGCCTTTGCCGGGATGGTGGTGACGCTGATTCCGAAATTTCGAACCCGTCCCCTGACGATGCGATATGAAGCCCGCAACACGAGCGGTGCGGCAACCGGCTAAATAGGTTTCAGGTTTCGGGTGTCAGGTGTCAGGTGAAATGATTGAGGAATTGAGGGATTTAGGAATTAGAATGATCGTTCAACCCTGAGGCGCTCGACGGGCAGCATACCTTCAATTCCTAAATTTGCATGCTGACACCTGAACACTGACACCTGAAACCAGATACCTCATGTTGTTTGAAGTACTCATTCGAATTTAGGGGAGATTATATTAGAAGTGAAAAGGGGCGCGTTGATTGATGGAAGCATACTTATATGAACCTTTGGAAGACCAGAAAGTCAAATGCAACCTGTGCAGCCATCGCTGCGTCATAAAGGAAGGCCGACGGGGGAAATGCAGTGTTCGCGAAAACCGGGCCGGCATTCTGGACACACTGGTTTATGGCAAAATTATCGCCAGCCATGTTGATCCGATCGAAAAAAAGCCCCTGTTTCATTTTCTCCCGGGCACGCTTTCTTACTCCATCGCCACCGTCGGCTGCAACCTGCGCTGCCGGTTTTGCCAGAACGCCGATATAGCCCAGATGCCCGCCGATCATAAGGGAATTATCACCGGTGATACGGTTACCCCGCAGGCGGTGGTGGACGCTGCCGAAAAATCAGGCTGCCGCAGCCTTGCCTACACTTACACGGAGCCGACGGTATTTTTCGAATTTGCCTATGACACCGCAAAAATCGCTCATGCCCGTGGAATCCGCAATGTTTTCGTGACCAACGGCTATATGACGGCCGAAGCCCTTGAGATGATCAACCCGTATCTGGACGCCGCCAACGTGGATTTAAAAGCCTTTACCGACAAATATTACAAAGAACTATGCGGGGCCAGGCTAAAGCACGTTCAGGAAACCTTAAAACGGATGAAAGCCCTGGGAATTTTCCTTGAAGTGACCACTTTGATCGTTCCGGGACTCAACGACGACACCGCCGAGTTACAAGAACTGGCCGGATTTATTGCCGATGACCTGGGAACGGATACCCCCTGGCATATCAGCCGGTTCCATCCCACCTATAAGCTGACCGACCGGCCGCCGACCCCGGTGAAAACCCTCACCCGAACACGTGAAATCGGTCTGGAGGCCGGGCTTAAATACGTCTACACCGGCAATGTGCCCGGCAATTCCGGTGAAAATACATTCTGTTACAGTTGTGGCGAGATGGTCATCGAACGCTGGGGGTTTCAGGTGGGCGCCCTACGAATCAAAGATGGCAAATGCAGCCAATGCGGTGCGGTGATGGATGGCGTCTGGCGCTGAAAAAGTTAGATGACTGCATGTTGAGAGACACTCATCTCTCTATTCTGTATTATCTTGTGCTTAACACGGGTGAATTTTCCGGAGTTTTCAGAGGGGGTAGCGCTCACTTTTTCAGTCCGAGCTTTGGAGCGGGTTTATCTCAGACAACTTCAACAGCAAGATCAGGGAACTCTTTCTGGAACGCCTCAGTAAGAGAGTTTATGGTGCCGGAAATAAACATTCCTTGAAGGGCGGCGCAGCAAGATTTGTGATGCGGTT
>JASFIU010000099.1:0-11701 GCA_050122495.1 Desulfobacterales bacterium
GGTGGAAACCGGCAGATAAATTAACCGCAGATGCATCTCACGGCCTTCATCAAAATGAATCCCGACGACTTTAAAGGGCACGCCGTTGATGGTGATAAATTTGCCGACGGCGGGCTCGGCTTTAAATAGCTGCTCTTTGACCAGTGTCCCGATAGTGGCAACTTTGCGAGCCCGGCTAATGTCCAATTCATTGATGAGCCGGCCCTCTTTCAGGATGGTGTTTTCCAGGAATTTGTGATCCGGGTGAAAGGCAATGATATTAAAGGCGCCGTACTCTTTTTTGTAAGTGATCAGGTTGGTATTCCACAGGTAATAGCGGGCTGTGATGTGCTCAACTCCCTCCAGATTCGTTTTAATTTCGTCATAATCCGTATTCGTAAATTCAATCTTTCTGCCCGGCTGAAGGCCTTTAAACGGTTTGCTGGTTTGTCCGGGATGAACCCAGATGCTGTTGGTGGCCACATTGCGAAACTCATTTTTAACCCCGTTTTCAATGCCGGTACCGGATCCAAGGAGTAAAATGAGCATGAAAATACCCCAGGCGACGCTGAAACCGGTCAAAGCCGTTCGCAGTCTGTTTTTCTGAATGGTGCTGTAAATTTCCTGGAATCGATCGACGAAATGCAGCATACGTCTACCACTCAAAGTTATTGATGATTTTCAATCACCCCATCCTTTAATCGAATCACCCGGTCGGTTCGGTCCGAAATATCGTGTTCGTGGGTCACAATGATAATGGTAACGCCATCCTGATTGATGGTTTTTAACACCTCCATCATCTCATAGGATGTATCCGTGTCCAGCGCACCGGTGGGCTCATCGGCTAAAATTACTTTGGGGTTGGTCACCATGGCCCGGGCAATGGCGCAGCGCTGCTGCTGACCGCCCGATAATTCACCCGGCAAATGATGTGCCCACTCGCAGATGCCCATTTTATCCAGATACTCCATAGCAATTCGCTGGCGCTTTTTACGGCCGATTTTCTGGTAATAAAGCGGCAGCGCCACATTTTCCACGGCATTTTTAAACGGAATTAAATTAAAGGATTGAAACACAAAACCAAAAAACCGGTTCCTTAATTGCGCCGCCCGGGTTTCACTCATTTGCTGAATCGGTTTATTGTTCAGCCGGTATTCTCCGGAATCATAGGTGTCGAGCAGCCCGATGACATTCAGCAGCGTGGATTTCCCGGATCCGGAGGAGCCCATTACCGAAACCAATTCTCCCTTCTGAACATGCAAATCAATGCCTTTTAGAACATGCAGCTGATTGCTGCCCATATAATAAGTTTTATGCAAGTTCTTGAGTTTGATCATGGGTAAACCGGAAAAAGTATGTGTGCTTCTACCGCTAACGGTTAGCCCGGGTTTTCTCATGGTCCAGCAGCCACTCTTTACGCCAGATTCCGGAACCGAAGCCGACCATTTTGCCGTCGGTGCCGATGACCCGATGACAGGGGATGATAATCGGGATATTGTTTCTGTTATTGGCATTGCCCACGGCGCGAAATGCCCGTGGGCTTCCGACGGCCCGGGCGACATCTCCGTATGATGCGGTCTGACCGAAGGGAATTTTTTCTAATTGCCGCCAGACGGCTTTTTGAAACTCGGTTCCGTTTAGAAGCAGGGGAACGCTGAATTTTTGGCGTCTGCCTTTGAGCAGGTTGAACCTGCCTAACAGAATTCAAACATTGTTAGATAATATTGGAAAGGAGGGCAACAAAAAATCAGCTTCAGGTGCTCTTTTTAGTGATTTTCTTCAATTCATTTTAGAAATTATAAAAAAAAATGAAATCGGGGTTGACAATGCCGATTTCGGTCTGATATTATTTATCGTAAAAATACGATAAATAGATCGGAGATATTATGACAAAAAAAATAGCAGAGATACCGCCTGCGTGCTGCACCTTAAATATTGCCGGAAAAGAACAGGAGCAGCTGGTTTCTATGCTCAAAGCTATAGGCAACCCGATCCGTTTTGAAATTGTTAAATTTCTGGTGACACACCCGGGGTGCATCACCGGCGATATTGTCGATTATCTGCCCATTGCCCAGGCCACCGTTTCCCAGCATTTAAAGGTTTTAAAAGATGCCGGCTGGATCTCCGGGATTATTGAAGGCACCTCAACCTGTTATCAACTGAATGAAAAGAATATTGGGTGGTTTCGATCTGTGGTAACTGATATTTTTTAAAATTTAATGGAATAATCCTGCTATTTGGCCGGGAACTGCTTTGCAAGCAGTTTTTTTAGCGCAAGATGATCGTAAAAATACGATTAATAGAAAGGAGAACATAACATGCTCGAACCTATCTTAAAAATCAGCCAGTTCATTGCCGAGGCATTCCTGCATATCTGGCCGTATGTGGTAATAACGATCCCACTGGCAGTGGCCGTCCAGATGTCAGGCGCATCCAAGTATATCAAACGCGCATTTGAAGCCAGGCCGCTGACTGCCGTTGTGCTGGCAACGGTTCTGGGCGCCTTCAGCCCTTTCTGCTCATGCGGGGTCATTCCGGTGATTGCATCCCTGCTGATCAGCGGTGTGCCGCTAGCGCCGGTGATGTCGTTCTGGATCGCTTCACCATCCATGGACCCGGAAATCTTTTTTTTAAGTGTCGGAATGATCGGCTGGGAGCTGGCCATCTGGCGCCTGGCTGCTACGCTGGTCTTGAGCCTGGGTGCCGGCTTCATTACCCACCTGCTTATGGAAAATCGCTGGCTGGGACAGCAGATCCTAAGGACGCGTAAGGTGACAGAGGTAAAAAGCGCGGCGGAATTATTCAAAAAGGGCTGGCAGGCGCTTAAAAACAGCTTCACACCGGTTGCGCCTTCGAAGCATTCGTTTCCGGCGGCTGTTTTGCAATCCAGGGGCCAACTTCAATACGCGCCCGTCATCGCGCCCTTAAAATCTGCGCCGTCGGCCGGTTGCAGTTCGTGTTCGACCGCAACACTTCCCCTTGAGAGCCCGCCGCCGGTAAGCGTTGCCATACTGAACACACCAGAGCCGGAGGGTTCCTGCAGCGACGGCGCACAGAACTGCGGCTGCGGTAGCGAAAGCGAAACTTTCTGGCGGCGCCTGTTCAACGAAACACTCAGCGCAACGGCCATGGTGGTCAAATTTATGGCCCTGGCCTTTTTTCTGGAGGCCCTGATTACCCTGTACGTGCCCCAGGAGTGGATCACCGCCGCATTGGGTAGCCATAATCCCATGGCCATTGCCACCGCAGCGATTCTGGGCGTGCCGACCTATACCAGCAGCCTGACAGCCCTGCCCATGATCAGCGGGTTGCTGACCCAGGGCATGAACCCGGCCGCCGCCCTTGCTTTTCTGGTTGCCGGACCCACCACCACGCTGCCGGCCATGGCGGCGGTGTGGCCCCTGGTGGCCCGGCGGGTGTTTGTTCTCTATGTTTCTTTCTCACTGGTGGGAGCGATTATCATCGGATATTTAAAGCTTATCTTTGGATAGGTTGCCTGTTGCAAAACCGGTTGCATTCATTTATGAATAAAATAATTTCAGGACCCAACGGAAACCATTCAAAGAAAGGGCAAGCTCGATGGATGAACCAAAAGAGGTTACCATTCAAACCTATCAGGGGTGGGAAGAATTTTATAATATCGAAAAAAGCGATAAACTGGATTTTTTTATACGCAACGGGCGCATGCTTGACATTTTGTTCTCCCAGCAGTTTGACCGCTCGTTTCTGGATGACATGTGCATTCTGGCCACCCAGATCCGTCGCATGGCCCTGACAAAAATGGGCGCTCAAAAGCTAAGCAGCCTGCTGTCCCATAAGCGCGCCATGCTGTATTTTGTGCAGCCCTCTACCCGGACTTTTATATCCTTTCTGAATGCCTGCCATATCCTGGGGATGAAAATTTCAGAAATTCGAGGTACCACCACCAGCTCTGAAGTGAAGGGTGAATCCCAGGAAGACACCATCCGCACGTTTGCCAGCTATGTCGATCTGATCATTATCCGCCATCCGGAGGAAGGCTTTGCCGAAAAAACCGCCTGGCTTTTAAATCAAAACAAACTGCCGATTGCCATCATCAACGGGGGATCCGGACCCGATCAGCACCCCACCCAGGCACTGCTGGATATCTATACATTGGAGCGCTCTTTTCGAAATATCGGCGGTTTGGACGGCAAAAAGGTTGCCATGGTGGGGGATTTAAAACGCGGACGGACGGTGCGCTCGTTGAGTTACCTGATGAGAAACTACCGGGATATCAAGTTGTATTTTGTCTCACCGGAAGTATTTCGGATGCGCAACGACATCAAAAGCTTTTTACAAAAACATAAAATCGAATTCCACGAAACCGATGATTTCGCCAGCGTCATGCCCGATGTGGACGCCATTTACATGACACGCATTCAAAAAGAATATTCGGAAGCCCCGGCAGAAGAATCCGATATTTACCCGGATTTTCATTTCACCAAAGCGCATCTGGCGGAGATCCAATCCCACTGCATCATTATGCACCCGCTTCCGCGCCGCTATGAAATCGAAGTTGAGGTTGATAAAGACCCCCGCGCGGTCTACTGGAAACAGGAACGCAACGGCATGTGGATGCGCGCAGCCCTGATTTCGTATATCTTCGGCGTGAATGATCAAATCTCGGCAGAGTTCAGATAGGACTCGCCCGCGAATCAAAATTTTTAGAATTTCATCACATTAAACCGTAATTTCATTATGTTACGGATATTTTTCTTTTCATTCCCCGAACAAACTTAGGAAATTTCCTTAAATTTATCCCCTTTTAGGCCCATACCATATCATCATTTACCATTTCTAAAATTCATCCAGCAAAATAAAACCCATTAAAGTTATTAGCAATTCAACCGATATTTAAGATGAGCAAGTCCTGTGTTCAGATCTGATTTTCCTTTTATTTTTATTGCATATTAACCCTAAGCGCATAGATTTTTTTTAACAAGATTTTGTGGGTCGATTATGAAAAAAAACACTATCATCTTAATTGGTTGCATATTGCTGGTCTTTCTTGCCCATTCGCTCAGCGCATCCGCGGAAACCACAATCAAAGTGGGCGCATATCAAAACAGACCGCTTTTGTTTAAGGATAGCGATGGCGAAATAAAAGGCATATTTGCGGACATCCTCGCTTACATCGCTGCCGAAGAAGACTGGCAGATCGAGTATGTCAATGGTTCATGGTCACAGTGTCTGCAGAATTTAAAATCTGCGGAAATAGATATATTAGGCCCGATTGCATATTCCCAGGAACGTAAAAAAGATTACGATTTTACTTATGAAAATGCTCTAACCAACTGGGGCCAGATCTATGTGAACAAGTACTCCGATATAGAGTCGATCCTGGATTTAAAAGGCCGCAAAATTGCAGTCCTTCAGGATGATGTGCATTTTTTAAATCTAAGGAGACTGGTTAAGCAGTTTGGCATAAATTGCAGATTTATAGAAGCTTTTGAATATGAGGACGTATTAAGGCTGGTTGAGATCGGAAAATGCGAGGCCGGCCTTGTCAATCACCTTTACGGGCATCAGTTTGAAAGAGATTATGATATTCATAAAAGCGCTATCATTCTAAGCCCTCAAAAAATACACTTTGCTGTTCCAAAAGGAAAAAACCAAGCCATTATCGATGTCCTGGATCGCCACCTGAGCGCTCTCAAAATGGATAGCGGATCTATTTACCATCAGTCTTTTCACAAATGGATCGGTGTCGAGTCTAAGCCCCCTAATATTGCCTGGCTACTGGTAATAAGCGGTGGCGCTGTATTGTTATTGCTCATTGTTCTGGGCCTGAACCGGGTACTCAGGGTCAAGGTCAGAAAAAAAACCGCCGAGCTGAACATTAAAAATCAGGCGCTGCTTGATGAAATTGAGCACCGCAAAAAAGCAGAGTACGCTTTGCAGGAAAACGAAAAAGAATATCGCAGCGTTTTTGAGAACACCGGAACCGCCACAATACTGATTGAAGAGGATATGACCATCTCCAAGATTAACGCAAAAGCCAAGGAGTTAGCCGAGTGTTCAAATGCGGACATTGAAGGCAAAATGAAGATCATCGATTTTGTCGCTGAAAAGGATCGGGAGAGAATCGTCCAGTATCATGACGGAAGAAGAAAGAGCGATGGCGAATATCCTTCTGAATACACCTTTCAGATTGTAGATAAACATGGCAATACCAAAAGTGTTTTTGTCCAGGCCAGCATGATTCCGGGCACCAAAAGAAGTATCGCTTCCATGATTGATATTACCTCTCGCGTCCAGGCTGAAAACGCCCTGCGAAGAAGTGAAGAAAAATATCGCAATATCCTCGAAAATATCGAAGAGGGCTATTTTGAGCTCGATCTTGAAGGCAATCTCATATTCTTCAACAATTCATTGTGCAAGATTATCGGGCATTCGCGCGAAGAATTAATGGGGATTAACCTGGGGCAGCATTCAAGCCCGGAGACCGCCGAAAAACTGCTTCAGGTATTTCACCGCATAAGCCGAACCGGCAAACCTTTGATTTTAGCCGACCTTGAAATTGATTTGAAAGACGGCAAGATGATAACGGTAGATCTTTCCGCCACGCCCATTAAAACACCGGAAGATCAAACAGTTGGATTTCGTGGGTTAATGCGGGATGTTTCCGAACGCAAACACGCCGAGCAGGAGCGGCGGAAATTGGAAAAGAAACTTCAACAGGCTCAAAAAATGAAGGCCATCGGCACCCTTGCCGGCGGTGTTGCCCACGATCTGAATAATATCCTATCCGGTATTGTCAGCTATCCGGATTTACTGCTAATGGAACTTCCCAAGGATAGCCCTCTCTATGAACCCATTCAGACCATTCAGGAATCCGGTAAAAAGGCCGCGGCCATTGTTCAAGACTTATTAACCCTGGCAAGAAGGGGTGTTTCCATTTCCGAAGTTTTAAATCTAAATGATATTATCACGGAATATCTGGATAGCCCCCAGCTTGCAAAACTGAAATCATTTCACCCGCTGGTGGAGATTCAAACCCATCTGGATTCAGCCCTTCTAAACATAAAGGGATCTCCGATACATCTTTCGAAAACAGTGATGAATTTAGTTTCCAATGCGGCTGAAGCCATGCCCGCCGGCGGTAAGGTCCTAATAAAAGCCGAAAATCAATATATAGACAAGCCCATCCGGGGTTATGATGATGTCGAAGAGGGTGACTATGTGGTTTTAACGGTATCGGATACAGGCATGGGAATTCATCCGGATGAAATAAGCAAAATATTTGAGCCCTTTTATACCAAAAAAGTAATGGGCCGCAGCGGCACCGGCCTGGGTATGGCCGTCGTGTGGGGGACCGTCAAGGATCACAAGGGATACATCCACGTCGAAAGCGGTCTGGGCAATGGCACTGTTTTTAAACTCTATTTTCCGGTAACCCGACAACAAAATGGGAAACATCAATACGACAAAAAATCCATCGATTACCTGGGTAAGGGCGAATCAATCCTGGTGGTTGATGATGCTCAACGGCAAAGAGAAATTGCTTCAAAAATTTTGTCTCAACTGGGTTATTCCGTAAATACAGTGGAAAGTGGAGAAGAAGCCGTTGCCTTTCTAAAGAAAAACACGGTGGATTTAATTGTTTTGGATATGATTATGCCTCCAGGAATCGATGGCTTAGAAACCTATGAGCGCATCATTGCATCGAATCCGAAGCAAAAAGCCATTATCGCAAGCGGCTATTCGGAAACAGACCGGGTCAAGAAGGCCCAGCAGCTCGGGGCCGGAAAATATGTCAAAAAGCCGTATACGGTCCAGAAAATCGGGTTGGCTGTCAAGGCCGAACTGGCAAAACAGCAAAGAGCGGCTTAGACGTATCACTTTACCCTAAAGACGCTTTCGCCTCCCTGGCCTGTTGTAAGTATACTTCAGCCTCACACGCTTCAAAAAGCTGGATCGCTGAAGAGATGCATTCCCGGGCCCGGTCGGTCCGATTCTTGGCCTTATGCAGCATTCCTAATTCTAGCTTGGCCTGGCCTAGAAGTCCGTTGGCGCCGATCTCTTTTGCAACCGCAATCGCTATCTTGAAATGCGCTTCCGCTTTTTTGTCCGCAAAGGGAACATTTTTCAATAGAAATCCGATGTTTTTGGCTAAAAATGAGAGACTTCTTCGTTCCTTTCCCTCAACAATCTGCAAGTAGAGCCTTCCGAGCATATAGTTGCCAATGACATAGCGGTATCTGCTCCCATTTTCATGCCATAATTTTAGTAAATCCTCGACGTTTCTGACACCCTGGTAGAGATTCCCTTTGATAATCGTGATAATACCATGAAAAAATCTACCGGCGGACCCGACGATCTCAGCTCCCAGGTCCTCGCTGTACTGCATTATTTCGTCAAACATGTTTTCGGACTTTTTCAGCTGGCCATCTGCTATATAGGTCATGCCTAGCAATAGCTTGGCACTGCTAGCGAATAAAGGATCCGGTGCGGCCATAATTGCTCTCTTATGGCAT
The DNA here is from genome assembly GCA_050122495.1 of Desulfobacterales bacterium. Classification (GTDB taxonomy): domain Bacteria; phylum Desulfobacterota; class Desulfobacteria; order Desulfobacterales; family JAHEIW01; genus JAHEIW01. The sequence goes on from JASFIU010000099.1 coordinate 8,478, forward strand.
TCAATCGCCGAAGCAAAATTCCCCGCCGCATAATGGCCGTGTCCGATCGTCCAATGGCCCATGGTCATACATCTTAAGTCAGATTCTTTTTGGCCATGTTCTAAAAGCGTCTTCCCCGCTTCAATTGCCTTGGCGCACTCGCCCCTAAACCAATGTGCCATCCCCATTCCTACGATGGTGAACCGAAAAAGCTCTTTGTCTGACTTGAAAAATCCAAGCATCTCTTGCGCTCTTTTTGCATAAACAATGGCTTCGTCCAATAAACCTAACGCGGCGCAGGACCATGTAAGCCAAGCGCATGCATAACCAATAACTTTATGGTTATTGATCTCTTCTCCCAGTTTAAGCGCCTTAGATAAATATTTATGGGCACCCTTCAGCTCCTCTCTGCCATTCAACGCCCAGCCCAACCAGGCATAGAACATACCGAGACTCTCTGTGTCATCCAATGATTCTGCCAGTGCTTCATGCGCGCAGAACAAATCAGCCAGTCCCCGGAAATCACCACGGTGATTAAAGACATAGGCCCACTTGAGCAGGATATCGATGATTCGCTTCTCTTCATCCTTTGTTTTCTCGGGTTTATCAGATATCACATCAAATGCATCCTTGAAGTACTGATGAGACTCCTCGACCGCGTATCTTCTGAGGCTTTTGTCACCTGCTTTCGTAAGGTATTCAGCGGCCTTCTCAATCGATCGGCTCTGTTTGAAATGAAAGGCCAGTGTCTCATAAAACTCTGGAAGCCGATCCTGAAAGAGCTGTTCCATCACAAGGCCGATGCGCTCATGAATGCTCTGGCGTTCTTTTTTAAGCAGGCCACTGTAGACCACTTCTTGGGTCAATGCGTGTTTAAATATGTATTCTAGGTCGGGCTGAAGCGATCGTGTTTTTATTAAATCGAGCCGTTCAAGGCCGCTCAAACATATATCGATGTCCTTCTTAAGACCCGTAATTCTTTGGAGAATATCATATAAAAAGGCTTTACCGATCACGGAGGCTTCCTGAAGTATCCGCTTCGTTTCCGCTTCAAGGCGGTCAATTCTACCTGAAATCACCCCATGAATGGATGCGGATATATCAACCTCGCTGATGGGACGGGTAAGCTTCCATCCCCCGTTATCTTTGACTAGCGTTTCGGTTTCGATCAGGGAATTTATGACCTCTTCAATGTAAAATGGATTGCCTTCTACTTTGTCCCGAACGAAGCGTTGGAGGTCGGAAGGTATAGATGTGGACTTTAACAGGGATTCCACCATGCTTTGTGATTCTGAAGCAGATAGATCATGCAGACGTATCTCCTTATAGATGTCCGCCATGGCAGCGATTTGATGGCTCGAGAAAATAGAGACAATCGGTCGGTAAGCACAAAGAAAAAGCAAGGGTTCTCTATTATCCGCAAGAATTAGACGGATAAGTTCCAGGAAAGAGGGGTCCGCCCACTGGAGATCTTCTAAACATATGATCGTCGGAGATCTTTGAGCGAGTGATTGGAGAGCGGTTTCAACTGCTTTTTTCAGCTGGGATTTCCAAAACTCAGGACTGACTTCTTCAATTTCAGGATAACTGATTGAAAAAAGACTTCCGATATAGGGAATAAGGTTAATCTCTTCGCCAATTAAGCTTGAAATACCCGTCTCGACTTTTTCCTTAACCTTTCGGGGAGGATCATTTTCTTCAATTTGAAGCGTCTTATTTAATAGATCAATTAACGGGTAATAGGGAATATTTTGAGAGTGTGGATAGGCATGTCCTTCCAGCCATTGCATTTTTTCAAGATTGAGATTTAAACGCAGTTCTTCAATTAATCTGCTTTTGCCGGTACCTGCCGCCCCACAGATGGATACGACGGAACCCTTTTTATCTTTGGAAAGCTTTTGAACGGAATCGATAATCTGACCAAACTCTACCTTACGACCAACAAGATCAGCCCTCAGGCCATGAAGACGGTGAATTTTAACCGGCTTCTCCTTTAGGCTCAGGACTTTGTAAATCTGTATCGGTTCAGACTTACCTTTAATCACGGTTGAATCTAACGCTGTAAATTCAAAATATCCTTCTGCTTGACGATAGGTATTTTGGCCAACCAAAATCTCGTCGGCTTTACCCATGCCACTGAGTCGCGCGGCCACATTAAGCACATCTCCGGCAACCCCATGGGTTCCTCTTTCAAGGTTAATATCGCCTGTCACAACAAGGCCGGTATTGATACCGGTGTGCATTGACAATGGCTGTCCGATAAGCGCTTCATATTTCGGACTCATGGAATGGACTATATTATGTATTGCTCTGGCGGCTTTTATGGCTCTGATTGGATCATCTTCATGAGCTTTTTTGGCACCAAATAATGCCATCACAGCATCACCAGCAAATTTTTCGATGAAACCATCATAATTGCCGATGATTTTCGAAATCTCATTAAACATTTGAGTCGTGATATCTTTAACCTCTTCGGGATCTAACTGCTCGGCCATTGCGGTGTAACCCGTAAGATCGGAAAAAAGGACCGTCACATGTTTGCGTTCGCCGATGATGGGGGTCGCATCAAAAGATGATCTCTCGATAGGTGATTCAGGAAACGGGGTTTCAGGTTTTGAAGTTTCGGCAGAAGGGTGTTTAGCAGGTTCTAGATTGTGGCCGCATTTACCACAGAATTTTCGCCCAAGCGGAATTTTCGCCAGACAACTTGGGCATTCTAACTCAAGCTTCGCTCCACATTCTTCACAAAACGCTACGCCTTCACGATTCTCAAACTGACACTTTGGACAATGCATTTTAATGCACTCCATTTAAGATAAACAGTTTGGATGATATTGAAGTAACGCAGGATATGGATTGCTTACATTTTTTACACCATACTTCATTTATGCTTGTGCGCTTTGATAAAGTCAACCAGCAAATCGGTCAGCGCCTCGAGATAAACTTCGCCATTTGCGGCCGAGGCATTGCGGGGATCCCCCAAAACACCGTTTTCGGAGACAGCCCGGAAGCCCTTCTCATACACCACCGGAGCGATGCTGAGCAGGTCACCCACATAACCGGGTTGGGCGGCGTCCATCGCCACCAGATCCGGACAAACGGTCAGCATCAGGGAGGTTTCGAACTCACCGGAATGGCCCCCGGCTTGTTCCGGTGTCACACCCCGGGCCTTGCCAACCCGAAAAATCTCATCCATAAAAACCTTTAGCTCGGTAAAAGCAATCAACTTTACTTCGGGCAGCTCC
>JASFIU010000100.1:0-11680 GCA_050122495.1 Desulfobacterales bacterium
TTTTCTGAAACGATATCCAGCCTTCCCGGCCAGCGGGTGCGGCTGAGCCCCGCTTGAATATTTTTTCCGGAAATTTCGGCCTTATCTTTATTGAGCAATTCGCAGGCCGCTATGGCCAGAGCCGCATTTTGGACCTGATAGTCTCCCAAAAGCACGGTTTGCATGTTGTGCCAGGTATTTTCAATGCCGTAATAAGAAAACCCGCCGGCGCGCTTTCGCCGTATTTTAAAATTTTCCCCCAGGATGTATAGCGGTGCCGATTTTTTCGCGGCAACCCGCTGAACGACGGCCCGGGCCTGTTTTTGTTCGATGGCGGTGACCACCGGCACACCCTGCTTGATAATACCGGCTTTTTCGCGGGTGATCTGGGTCAGGGTGTTTCCCAGATAATCCCGATGTTCCATGGACACGTTGGTAATGATGGAGAGCGCCGGCTGAATGACATTGGTCGCATCAAACCGCCCGCCCATGCCGGTTTCGATAACGGCCCAATCTACACGCTGTCGGTGGAACTCATAGAGTGCCATGGCCGTGGCAAATTCAAAAAAAGTCGGGCTGCGATCGCCGTGATGGACCTGCTGGACCGCCTGATACGATTTTACCACATCGGCATTTGAGATCTGACGGTTGTTGATACAGATCCTTTCGTTAAAACGAACCAGGTGAGGGGAGGTATACAGGCCCACCTTATAACCGGATTGGTACAAAATAGAGGATAGGGCCGCTGCGACCGATCCTTTCCCGTTGGTACCGGCCACATGGATACAGCTAAATTTGTTGTGGGGATTTCCAAGCGTTTTTAAGATGCCTTTGATGGTGTCCAGTCCGAGTATGATCCCGAACCTTCTAAGGCCGTACATGGTCTTGAGACAGCGATTGTATGTATCTTTGGGCAACATGCGACTGACGTATAAAAAAACCCGGCAAAATTAGTGTCTCTGCCGGGTTTTCAATTATGGGTATCGTTTACTATCTTCTTCTATATCTGGCCGCGCGGGCAGCTGCAATTCTTTCCCTTCTTAAGGCTTCGCGCATCTTACGACGTCTGTGTTCGCTCGGCTTTTCATAGCTTTTTTTCAATTTAAGCCGTTTGAACAGACCATCGTTTTGAATCTTCTTTTTTAAGATCCGCATGGCCTTTTCAATATCGTTGTCAATTACCCTAACTTCTATGTCCTTCAAATTTCTCGCCCCCTTTATCAAAAAAATGTCTAACGTATTGATATTATCAATTTTATACTATTTTGCAATAAGCATTTATACATATATTATATCATTTTATTTGACAAGAAAAATTTCCAAAATTTTTAATAAAAAATTTCGGGTCTATATTTCAAAAGAAAGTAATCCATGTGAATAGCTCTCGGTTCCAATTAGTTTTTGAGCCATTGGGTTCTTTCTTGGTTGCGTGTTACGGGTTACGAGTTGCGGGTTACGATTTGCGGGTTATACTCAGCAGCGTTTAGGCTGCACTGTTTTAACCCGTAACCCGGAACGCGAAACTCGAAACGCTTCACTTTCAACACTCCAATCCGGCCTTCGTAGCCGAAGCTACTTCGGCGGAGTCGGCTACTCCAATACTCCATTACTCCAGCGCTGAATATTATCTTGACACGTTGCTATCCTTCCGCCATACTCTGCCCGCAAATTTTGGGCGAAACTCCATAACAGCGGTCATATTTTTGCAATAATTTTTCTGTTGCGGTTCAAATTTTAACTTGAATCTTGCACGAGTCGGAGGCTTTCATATGTAAGGCACTTAAGGCTGAGGCTATCCGCCTGAGGCGGATGCCTCGGCCTTAATAACGCAGCAGATGGAAGCCTCCGGCACGCCCGTAAGGGTGAAAAGTAATGAGATAAAATGATTTTCATCCATTAAACCTAAACCTAACTTCTCATTAATTTTCATGCAAGATAGATTAGAGGAAGGAGGACAACACATGCGTTTGATATTACTAGGTGGACCCGGAGCCGGCAAGGGTACCCAGGCCAACTTCATTAAAGAAAATTACCAAATCCCTCAAATTTCAACCGGGGATATGCTGCGCGCGGCCTTAAAGGAAGGCACCGAGTTGGGATTAAAGGCCAAAGAATATATGGATGCAGGCAAACTTGTCCCGGACGATGTGATCATCGGTCTTGTCAAAGAACGAATTAAAGAGCCGGATTGCGAAAAAGGATTTCTGTTTGACGGATTTCCCCGAACCATCCCCCAGGCAGATGCCCTGAAGGAAGCCGGTGTGCCGGTTGAGGCTGTGGTTGACATCAATGTCCCCGATGAAGAAATCATCAAACGTATGAGCGGTCGCCGGGTTCATCTTGCCAGCGGACGGACCTACCATATTGTTTTCAATCCGCCCAAAGAAGAGGGCATCGACGATGTCAGCGGTGAACCCCTGATCCAACGAGACGATGACCAGGAAGAAACGGTTCGTAAACGGCTGGACGTTTATCATGCCCAGACGGAACCTTTGATCGATTATTATAAGGATTGGGGAAATTCCGGCGAATCAGCCGCCCCAAAATATATTCGAATCGAAGGTGTCGGCAAGGTTGAGGAAATACGGGATCAAATATACGCGGCATTGGACAATCTAAAATAGTAGGATACCGAAATTTTCATCATCACCTGTGGTTGCCGGATAACTGTCTATCGGCTTAGGTGTCAGGTGTCAGGTGTCAGAATTGACGATGTCGACACCTGACACCTTTTTAATATGATTTATTTACTTCTGATCTCGAATTAGTCTCCGAACTAACGCCTCGGCTTCCCGCCGGGTCATATCATTTCTTGACAGTCGTTCTTCTTCCAGGCGGTCTAAAATTTCTTTAAACAGGGGTGACGGTTTCAGGCTGAATTTATTGATCAAGTCTTGGCCGTTTATCAGCGGGGGCTTTGACTTTTTGGGCTTAAAATCGGTTTCAAATTGCGCCAGTAATCGGTTCGCAAATTTTATAAATGCGCGGCTGCGATCGTTTTGATCTTCTTGCTTGGCCAACATATCAGCTGCCGCACACACCAGCAGTTCGCCGATATGTTCGGCAGATTTGATAAAAAACCGGGTGATGGCGCGGGGATGTGCATTTTGTTCGTTTAAAGCCGTGAATAGCGAAAGCGGACGGGTGTGATGCCGCACTAAAAAGCAAATGCTGTCGGCATCCCGTGTCGAGCACTTTAACCGCCGGCAGATGGCTTCGGTCATTTGAGCGCTCTGGCGTTCGTGGCTGTAAAAATGGAGGTTTCCGTCCCCGTCGGTAGTTTGAACGGCCGGTTTTCCAATATCATGCAGCAAAATGGAAAGCTTCAGCAAAGGCCTCCGGGATTCGGCGATGCGGGCTGCAAGCGGGGCGTTTTTTACCCTCAGCAGGGCTTGTTCAGGGCTCGAATCCAGCAGTCTTTCCAGATGGCAATGAGCGCCCAGGGTATGCTCAAAAACGTCGAATTGATGAAACCGATTTTGACGGCATTGTTTCAAGGCGGCAAGCTCGGGCAGGATCGCAAACAACAAACCGGTATCCGCCATTTGGCAGAGGTAATCGTGGCATTTAGCGCTTTGGAGCATTTTGAACAGCTCTTCGCGAACCCGCTCTCCCGCCGATTGTTGAATAAGCCCGGCATGTTTTTCGATTGCTGTTTTCGTATGAGATTCGATTTTAAACTGAAGGACCGCGGCCATGCGAAACGCCCTGAGCAGGCGAAGCGGATCTTGGTTAAAAATACCTTTTGAAACCATGCGAATTGTTTTATGCGCCAGGTCCGATCGACCCCCTAACGGATCGATCAGTTGATTCGAGAATAAATCATAGGCCATGGCATTGATCGAATAATCCCTGGCTCGAAGATCAGCATCAATCGACTTTCCTTTTACCTTGGAGATATCGATCATGGTTTCTTTTGCAACCACGCGAATGATCTCCTGGCCGGGTTTGCCAATCTCAACCAGGCGCCCGTTGGTATTACGGGCCACCTGCCGGGCAAATGCGTCCGGATCTGCCAACACGGCGATATCATAATCGAGAGGCGTGCGATCACAAAGCATATCTCTGATCGCCCCCCCGACAATGTAAGCACCCCGGCTTTTGGGAAAAATTTTTGTATCGATAAAATAAGACAAACCGCTTGACATGGTTATCATAATGATATAATTTTAAAATTAACTGATCTAGGGCATAACCCACCAGATTGTGAGGGTACCTAATTATTCTTCTAAATTAAAATCACTGAACACTCATAATCCTCCTGAGAAACCAACATGGATCCAATCCATAAGTCTGCTGTTTAGGGACGCCTATATTTTTTCAAATATTTAATGTTACCCAGTGCGAATACCTTCCAAACGGTTTCTTTGAAGGCTAACCTGCCCTGAGCTTTAGCATAATGCTAAAGTATTGGAAAGCGTGTATTGAATATACTTCTGGGAATTTCTACAAATAAATGAGAAGACAGTTTTTTTAAGGCATGAATTTTGGCCTCAATCATGGAATAATGGAATAGTGGAACGATGGAATAGTGGGTTTTTATAAGGATACAATCCATTTAAAACTTTATCGCCAAGCTGGGATTTGCCCTTTTCCCAATATTGCGGTATCTCAAAACCCATTATAGCGCTAACGCTTCACTGCGTGCCCAATATTCCAACCTTCCATTATTCCAATTGGGGCCTAGCCCTAACTTGGATGGTTGCAACGCTGCCGCTAGGGGCAGACGAAAACCGACCCGAATACTAACTTAAAGGGGAGTATGTTTAATGAACATAGTTGAATTAAAAGAGAAAAATATCAGCGAGCTCACCCAGATGGCCAAACAGTACAAAATCGAAGGTGCAGCTGGTATGCGCAAGCAAGAGTTGATGTTCGCATTGCTTCAACATCAGATTGAAAAAAACGGTTTTATTTTCGGCGAAGGTACGCTGGAAATCTTACCGGACGGGTTTGGGTTTTTAAGATCGCCGGACTCAAATTATTTGCCGGGTCCGGATGATATTTACGTATCACCCTCCCAAATCCGGCGGTTTAATCTGAGGACTGGGGATACCGTTTCGGGACAAATCCGCCAGCCGAAAGAATCTGAACGCTATTTCGCCCTGCTGAAAGTTGAGGCCGTTAATTTTGAAGACCCCGAGGTCGCCCGTGACAAGATCCTATTTGATAACCTCACGCCCCTTTATCCCGATCGCAAGGTCAACCTCGAAACCGACCCGGAAAACTATTCCACCCGCATCATGGACATGATGATTCCCACCGGCTTTGGCCAGAGAGGGTTAATCGTATCCCCACCCCGATCCGGCAAGACCATGCTGTTGCAAAGTATTGCCAATGCAATCATTAAAAGCCACAAAGACGTCGTGCCATTTGTTTTGCTGATTGATGAACGGCCGGAAGAAGTTACCGATATGGAACGTACCGTGGCTGCGGAAGTCATCAGTTCAACCTTTGATGAGCCGGCCGAACGGCATGTTCAGGTGGCGGAGATGGTGATCGACAAGGCCAAGCGGCTGGTTGAACATAAAAAAGACGTGGTTATCCTGTTGGATAGTATCACTCGCCTGGCCCGCGCATACAACTCCGTGGTTCCACCCAGCGGGAAAATTTTATCCGGAGGCGTGGATTCCAATGCTTTGCAGCGCCCCAAGCGATTCTTTGGAGCGGCCCGAAACATTGAGGAGGGCGGCAGTTTAACCATCATTGCCACAGCACTGGTTGATACGGGCAGCCGTATGGATGAAGTAATTTTTGAAGAATTCAAAGGCACCGGTAACGCCGAAATTCAGCTCGATCGCCGGCTGGCCGATAAACGGGTGTATCCTTCATTTGACATCAAACGCTCCGGCACGCGCAAGGAGGAGCTGCTTTTGGATGAGGAAACCCTGAATCGGGTTTGGATATTGCGCAAGCTGCTCACATCTTTAAACACGGTTGACAGCATGGAATTTTTACTTGAAAAAATGAGCGGAACAAAGAACAATAAAGACTTTTTAAACTCTATGAATGCCTAGTGTTGTGTCCCACAAAAATATTACAAAAGTCATGCGGTATATTTTAGTTCAGTAGAGTTCTTTAAACAACATAATGTCTATGGTTTCAGGTGTCAGGTGTCAGCAAACAGATAATAGAAGGAAGAAGACAGCTTGCTATATGTTGTCTGTCATCTGTTTTCTGTGCTCTGTCCTCTGATTTTCCTGACACCTGACACCCGAAACCTGAAATCCTTTTTGTTGAAAGAGCAGATTGAGAAACCGTACACTCATTTTGTAAATTATTTATAGGACACGACACTAGTATAAATTAAGGGTTGCCAAAGGGAAATCATTCGTATATATAAGAATATTTTATGTAAATTTTTTTGGGGGTTGAAACAAAATGAAAACTGACATTCATCCTGAGTATAATGAAACCAGCATTCGGTGTGCCTGTGGAAATGTCTTGGAGGTCGGATCCACAAAAACGGACATCCGCGTTGAAATTTGCTCAAAATGCCATCCGTTTTTTACCGGAAAGCAAAAACTGATTGATACGGCCGGCCGAATCGAGCGTTTTCGCAAAAAATATGAAAAATTTCAACAGAAAGAAAAACCCAATCAGTAGCCCCTTCGCCCGCAATTATGCGGCTCAGCCGGCGGCATCCTAAAACCGGTGCGCACCGGCTGAACTGCATCAGATGCCCTTTCTGGTCTTATGCCGTAACAACAGACCGGGACATTTATCCCTAACACATAAAAATTTAAATAAATTTAAGTTGAGTCCGCCTCCTGCGGATTAGCCGGTTTGCCCGAGAAATAAAACTAATATTTTTCCGATCTCAACTGGCCCAACGGGCTCAACAGGCGAACCTAATAAAGATAATCATCAGGTATGTAAACTAATGTTTGAAAAATTAAAAGGGGTTGAGAAACGATTTTCCGAAATCGAGACGTGTTTGGGCGACCCGCAAATTATAAAGGATCAGCAGGTTTATCAGGACCTTATTCGGGAGCATGCCGACCTCAAAAAGATCGTGAACGTTTACCGAGATTTCAAGGAGATCCTTCAAGGTATCGAAGAAAGTACGGAACTGCTGCAGGATTCCGACCCTGAAATAAAAAATCTGGCCCGCGAAGAACTTAACGAGCTGAACCAGAAAAAGAATCGGCTTGAAGACGACCTCAAAAAGCTGCTATTGCCCCGGGACCCCAATGATGAGAAGAATGTGATTGTCGAAATCCGCGCCGGCACTGGCGGGGAAGAGGCCGCACTATTTGCCAGCGATCTGTTTAGAATGTACAGCCGCTATGCCGAAGACCGCAATTGGAAGGTGGAGGTATTGGCGCATCACGCCACCGGTGTCGGCGGGATAAAAGAGATTATTGCCATGATTCACGGCAAAGGTGCTTATAGCGAATTTAAATATGAAAGTGGCATCCACCGTGTTCAGCGGGTTCCGACCACCGAGGCTCAGGGACGAATTCATACCTCAGCTGTTACGGTAGCTGTTTTGCCGGAGGCTGAAGAGGTTGATGTGCAAATCGATCCCGCTGCGTTAAAAATAGACGTCTATCGATCCACGGGTCCGGGGGGACAGAGTGTCAATACGACCGATTCGGCTGTTCGTATTACGCACCTCCCGACCGGGTTGGTCGTCACCTGTCAGGATGAAAAGTCACAATTGAAAAATAAAAGCAAGGCCCTGAGGGTGCTGCGTGCCCGGCTGCTGGATAAAATAACCCAGGAACAAAACGAAAAGCGTTCTGAAGAGCGTAAAAGCCAGGTGGGGAGCGGAGATCGCAGCGGCCGGATCCGAACTTACAATTTCCCCCAGGGACGAGTTACCGATCATCGCATCGGCCTTACCCTTTATAAACTCGATGGTATTCTGGAAGGAGATCTCTCCGAGTTAATTAATGAGTTGACCGTCTATTTCCAGGCCCAGGCGTTGCAAAATGCAGAATCAAACGAAGCCCAAGCCTCCTGAATGGACCATCATTAAACTGATTCAGTGGGCCACAGCCTACTTTAATGACCACGATATCGACAGCCCCCGGGCGACTGCTGAAATTCTGCTGGCGCATGTCCTAAATACCCGGCGGATTGATTTATATCTACGTTATGATCAGCCCCTGATTCCAGCTGAGCTGGATAATTTTAAAACGTTGATCAAGCGCAGGCTGAATCGCGAGCCGGTGGCTTATATTCTGGAGTGCAGGGAATTCTGGTCGATGGATCTGCGGGTGACAAGAGAGGTTCTAATTCCACGTCCGGAGACCGAATGCCTGGTTGAAAACACACTGGAATTGCTGGCAATGGATTCAGAGCCGGCGTCCAAACTCGTTTTGGAACTGGGGACCGGCTGCGGAGCCGTCATCCTGGCCCTGGCATCAGAGAAGCCCCGGCATTCCTATTGGGCCACCGATATTTCTCTGAATGCGATTCGAGTGGCCCGGCAAAATGCCAGGCGGCATGGCCTCGATGGAAAGGTCCATTGGATTAACGGGGATTGGTTTGCACCGCTGCGTTCAAAACCGGGCGTGTTTGATATGATCGTTTCCAATCCACCGTACATCAGATCCGACGATCTGGCTCGGCTTCAGCCGGAAATTAAAGCTTATGAACCGCTTTTGGCGCTGGATGGCGCTGCCGATGGTTTGCGCTGCCTGCGGCATATAATTCAATCCGCATATCTGTTTCTGAAACCACGGGGTGCGGTCATTTTAGAAATCGGACACGATCAGAAAGCGCCTCTCGAGCAAATAATTGCCGAATGCGGTCAATATGAGGGGATCCATTTTTATCAAGACTACAGTGGTTATGATCGCATTTTGCAAATGAAGAAAAAAACCTGATGAACAAATCCGTAAGCATTAAAATTAATAGAAAAAAATGTTGCGGAGCCAGATAGAATTTGTTATTTGAAGTGGATTTTTTTATCACACACGTCGCCGGGTTTGCTTCCCGGTGCTTTCATTGAAAGTTAGAAGCAGGATAGACGGCGGCGGAGGAAAAACCGAGTAATGAAGGGAGAAAAAAATGGCTTATGTAACCATGAAAGAGCTTCTTGAAGCCGGAGTTCACTTTGGTCACCAGACCAAGCGTTGGAACCCTAAAATGAAGCCCTATATTTTTGGGGCTCGCAACGGGATTTATATCATTGACCTTCAAAGAACCGTCTCCATGTTCAAAACCGCCTATGATTTTATCCAGGATACGGCGGCTGAGGGCAAATCGGTGCTTTTTGTCGGTACCAAAAAGCAGGCCAGGGAATCCATCTATGAGGAAGCCAATCGCTGCGAAATGTTTTATGTGCATAATCGTTGGCTGGGCGGCATGCTGACCAATTTCCAGACGATTCGACAAAGCATCAACCGCCTGAATTATCTCAATGATATCCAAAATGACGGATCCATCAACATGTTCCCCAAAAAAGAACGATTGAAGCTGGGCAAGGAGCGTGTAAAACTGGATAACAACCTTGGCGGCATTCGAACAATGAATGGTCTGCCCGGCGCCCTTTTTGTAGTAGATCCGAAAAATGAGGCCATCGCAGTTCGAGAGGGCCGACGACTCAATATTCCCATTGTGGCGATCGTTGATTCGAATTGTGATCCCGATGAGATTGACTATATCATTCCGGGCAACGATGATGCCATTCGGGCGATTCGGCTGATAACCGCTAGAATCGCCGATGCCTGCAATGCAGGCAGAGCGCGTTATGAAGAAAAAATGCAAGCGGAAGCCGATAAAGAAGTTGAGGAGGAATCTGAGATTGCTGCCGCCAGCGCCGATCTGAAACCCGGTGAGCGCAAAGTGATATCAGACGGAACCGAGGGGCCGGTGGTGGAAATCATCCGCAAGACGGAGGAAGAGCAAGAAGCGCTGGCTGAAGAAGATGCATCCATTGCGGATCCGGAGTCGGAAACAGAGGTACCGGAAGATCCTTCTAAAGAAGAGAAAGCGGGAGAATAATAATGGCTGAGATTAAGGCGGAAATGGTAAAACAGCTCCGTGAAAAAACGGGCGCGGGAATGATGGATTGCAAAAAAGCCCTTTTGGAAGTCAAAGGAGATATGGATAAAGCGCTTGAGTTCCTCAGGAAGAAAGGTCTGGCCACTGCCCAAAAAAGAGCCGGCCGTGCCATGACCGAAGGGACAGTTCAATCTTATATCCACATGACGGGCAAACTGGGTGTACTGGTCGAGGTGAATTGCGAGACGGACTTTGTGGCCAAAAATGAAGATTTTAAAGAATTCGCCAAAAATATCGCCATGCATATTGCCGCCAGCAATCCTCTGGGAATTAAGCCGGAGGATATCCCGGAAGAAATTGTTGAGAATGAAAAAGATATCTATCGCGCCCAGGCTCGAGATATGGGAAAACCTGACAACATCCTTGATAAAATTGTCGATGGCAAACTCAAAAAATTCTATCAAGAAAATTGTTTGCTCAACCAGCCATTTGTGCGCGATCCGGACATATCGGTCGCAGATCTGATGAATGAATTGATCGCTAAAATCGGTGAAAATATCACCATCAAGCGGTTTGTTCGCTACCAAATTGGAGAATCTTAAATCGTGAGTCAGCCGCAATACAAACGCGTTGTGTTAAAATTGAGCGGCGAGGCCTTAATGGGCGACCAGGATTTTGGCATTAGCCCGGAGATGATAAAGTACGTGGCCGGAGAGGTTCAATCCTGCGTTGATCTTGGCGTGCAGACCGCCATCGTTGTCGGCGGCGGCAACATTTTTAGGGGTATTGCAGCAAGCTCCTATGGCATGGACCGGGCCTCCGCCGATCATATGGGGATGCTGGCAACGGTCATTAACAGTCTGGCTTTGCAGGATGCTTTGGAGAAAAATGGACTGCAAACACGGGTGCAAACCGCTATTTCGATGCATGAAGTAGCCGAGCCTTATATTCTGCGCCGGGCAACCCGTCACCTTGAAAGGGGGCGGGTGGTCATTTTTGGCGCAGGCACCGGCAATCCCTATTTTACAACCGATACGGCTGCAGTTTTGCGGGCACAGGAGATTCACGCGGAGATCCTTCTGAAGGCCACCAAGGTGGATGGGCTTTACGATTCCGATCCGGTAAAGATCAAGAATGCCAAAATGATTAAAAAAATCAAATATATGGAGGTTATAGAAAAGCAGCTCAAGGTTATGGATCTGACCGCAATTTCCCTTGCCATGGATAACCATCTTCCTCTGGCTGTTTTTAATTTAAAGCAAAAGGGGAATATTAGAAAGGTTCTTTGCGGGGAAAACGTCGGTACGCGTATTTTCTAATAAAATGCCTGCCAGGGCATTTTATTCATTTTAGTTGCTGATCAACCTAAATTCTTGATATAATGATTCAATAAGCTCAAGATCAATTGAGAACCACAAAGAAAAAAATCGAGGTGGATTGCCATGATTGACGATATATATCAGGAAACCAGAGATAGTATGGGCAAAACGGTAGAAGCGCTCAAAAGAGAACTGCAGCGCATCCGAACAGGGCGGGCTTCTCTATCTGTGCTCGACGGTATTCGGGTGGATTATTACGGCACCCCGACGCCGCTCAATCAGATGGCGACCCTGGCGGTGCCGGAAAGTCGGCTGATCACGATCCAACCCTGGGATGCTTCTGTGATCAAAGATATCGAAAAAGCGATTTTAAAATCCGATCTGGGGCTTACACCTTCAAACGACGGCAAGATCTTACGAATTTC
>JASFIU010000101.1:0-11620 GCA_050122495.1 Desulfobacterales bacterium
CGCGAGGTCCAAACCCCGCAAGATGTTACCGAGACACTGGCCGAGTTCGCCCGGCAGGAGGTCAATCTGCTGGTGATCAACGGGGGCGATGGGACCGTCCAGGCGGCTTTGACGGCCACCTTCCATAAGAATTTTTTCGAGACAATGCCGGTGCTCGCCGTCCTGCCCTCGGCCGGAACCACCAGCATGATTGCCGGAGATATCGGCTTAAAAGGGCCTCGCCAAAGTGCCTTGCAACGACTTTTCAGCTGGGCGCGCACCGGTAACGGCCGCGCGGCAATAATGCAAAGACCGGTGCTAAGGGTTCAGGTCCCGGCAAAAACAGAGCCGGTTTACGGCATGTTTTTCGGGGCGGCCGCCATATACCAGGCTACGCAGTTCTGCCTTCAAAAGGTGTTCGCTAAGGGAGTGCGCGGGGAGCTGGGAGCCGGCGTTGCATTAGCCCGGTTTTTGCTGGCAGTGGTTTTAAAAGATCGCAACGTCGTGTCCTCGGTACCCATCACCACCCAATTGGAGCAGAAATCGCCGCAACAACAAAAATACCTTTTGGTTCTGGTGACCACACTGCAGCGCTTATTCCTCGGCCTGCGCCCGTATTGGGGCGCCGAGCCAAAACCGTTGCATTATACAGCCGTTGGTTCCCGGCCGCGGTATTTTCTGCGAGCGATACCGTCCCTGATGCGAGGCCGACCGGGCCGCTATGTAAGACCGGATAATGGTTACACCAGCCATAATATTGATGCGGTTGAGCTAACGCTCAAAAGCGGATTCAATCTCGACGGAGAATTATTTATCCCTGATTGCAGCCAAGGACCCGTAAGGGTCTCTTATGGCGGACAAGCATCATTTTTGCAGTTATAGCTATGCCCACTGAGACCAAACTGACAGACCAGATTTCCCGACAGATCTCACAACCCGCTTCACCAGCCATACACGCACTGGCCGATACCCTTTTAGATACTTACGGTGAGGCGGTTCAGGCGATTCTGTTTTACGGATCGTGTCTGCGCACAGGCGACGATCGGGGCGGATTGGTGGATTTATACGTTCTAGTGGACCGCTACCGCGCGGCCTATTCCAAGTCCACGCTGGCCTTCCTGAACAAAATACTCCCGCCCAATGTATTTTATCTGGAAGTCCCCCACAAAGACCGCATCGTGCGGGCGAAATATGCGGTGCTTACGCTGAACGATTTTACATGCGGCACATCAAAGCGCTGGTTTCATTCCTACATCTGGGGGCGGTTTGCCCAGCCGATTGGCTTACTATATGTGCGCAACCCTCAAGTTGGCAAGCAGGTTCGTTCATCCTTGACACAGGCTGTTTTGACATTTATCCTACGAACCCTGCCCCGGGTACCGTCGCCGTTTAACGCCCGTGATTTGTGGGCGATCGGATTGGGGCTCAGCTACCGGGCGGAACTTCGAGCTGAACGACCTAACAAATTGATTCGTTTGTTTGAAGCCGCATCGGATTATTATGAGCAGATCACCCGACAGGCCCTATCAACTTTGTCGCTTCCGGTAGAGTTCCAGGAAAGCGGCACCATCTGCCGTTATAGCGTTCATATCCCGGACAGGGCCCGTCGCGCCAGCCGGCTGGATTGGATCGTAAGGACCTGGCAGGGTAAAATGCTTTCGGTATTGCGTCTCCTCAAAGGAATGATAACCTTTCGTGGGGGGGTTGACTACATCCTGTGGAAAATTGAGCGCCATTCAGGCATACGGGTCGAAGCCTCGCCGCGACTAAAGCAATATCCACTTCTGGCAGCCTGTGTGATCCTCTGGAGGCTCTATTGCCGTGGGGCTTATCGCTAAATTTCAGCGACCGCTTAACCGCTGAACGCTTAGAAAGGAACAGGCGCTTGAATCGCAAGCGAAATATTTTTAAAGAATGTATCGTTCGGATACCCCAGAGTTATATTCTTGTTATGGGGAAGCTCTTCGGGCGCTTTGTATATTATATTGATGTACCCCACCGGCGCATTGCCCGGCGCAACCTGCAATTTGCCTTTCCCGAACTGTCTCGAAATCAAGTTCAGAATCTGACGAAACGCATTTTTCAGCATTTTGGAATTGCCATTCTTGAGGTTCTTCAAATGGGGTGTTCCACATGTGCGGAGATGCTCAACCGGGTCCAAATTGAAGGCGACGAAATCGTAATCGAGGCGCTGGCCCAACAAAAGGGCATTATTGTGATTTCAGCCCATCTGGGCAACTGGGAAATGGCGCTGCAATACTGCCCCTGTTACCTTCAAAGGCCCTTAACCGGTGTGGCCAAGAGGCTGCAAAATAGAATCCTCGACCGGCTGGTTCACAAATTAAGAACACGCTTTGGCAACAAAATTATTTATAAAAGAGGCGCATTGCCCGACATGACGCAAACGCTCCGTCAAGGGCAGCTTCTGGGTTTATTGATGGATATCAGCAGACGATTTGATGGGCTCGAAGTGCAATTTTTCGGGCGCCGGGCCACGGCCACACCGGCCGCCGCCATGCTGGCGCTTCGCTGTAAGAGCCCGGTCATTCCGATTTTCTGTCACCGTAATTTCAAAGGTGAGATCGTCATTAAGGCCGAGCACCCGCTGGAGATCCAGCGAACCGGCAACCTGCGCTCCGATTTGCAAATCAATACTCAGCTGATAACCGACAGCGTTGAGCGCGCGGTTCGCAAACATCCGGAACAATGGAACTGGTTCCTGAAGCGCTGGAAGGATTTTTATCCGGACCTGTATCCGGAATCGGAAAAACGCCTTCGACGGATCAAAAAGAAAGAAAAAAGGCGGGGCCGTCGGAATTCAAAACGACTGGTCCGGAATTAATTGGCGCGGATTGCTTAATCGAAATTGGTTCATACAGTCAAAGCATGGGGCAAAAAAACCAGAGATGCAGTTCCAAAAAAAATGAGAGGCCATTTGACCTCTCATTTTTTGATTCTGCTCGATCACAATAGATAATTTGTTATTTTTTCCTGAGCTCCTTCAATAACCCGCCTAAATACTTTTCTCTTTCCTGGAACATTTTGACAACCTTGTCTCGCGTGATGACCCGCCGGGGGCTTCCGCTGGATTTCATTTTGCCGATGACTTTCTGGTCATCGAACATCGCCGGAAATGCAGTGGCGCATTTGTCAATGATTTCTTGCGGAACGCCTTTGGGAAATGCCACCCCTCTGAAGTTGACGCTGGAATCGTCCACATCGACACCCATTTCTTTGAATGTCTTTACTTCCGGCAAAAAGTCATGCCGCTCCAAATCCGCAATAGCCAGAATCTTGATCCGATCCCGGTTGCGAAAAGAGTCGGAAAGGTTATTAAAACCGGCTTTGACCTTTCCCGCCACTACCGATTGCATGGCCGGAACACCGCCCTTTTCAGGTATATAGGTCAGCTTAATGCCTGCGGCTTTTTCGAATTGCAGCAGCGCAATATGGTGTCCAACGAACATTCCGGCGCCCGTGACCGTAATCTTTTTCGGGTTCTTCTTCGCAAATGCGACCAGGTCCGACATCGTATTGAAAGGGCTGTCTTTGGGTACAATCAACACGGCCGGGTCCGCCCCCCAGTTGGCGACCGGCTCAAATGTGTTAATATTATACTTGGTCTTGTACACGATCGATTGCGCGATAAAGTGCGGCACATTATAGGCCAACATGGTGTACCCGTCCTTGGTCCCTTTTTCAACACACCAGTTCCAACCGACCTGTCCGCCGGCGCCGGGTTTGTTGACAATTACGATGGGCTGCCCCAGGTACTTTTCGAGTCCTGCCATCATAGTGACAATTCGTGCCTGGAAATCGGTCGCACCTCCCGGAGAATAAGCCACAATCATACTGACGGGTGATTTTGGATAATCAGCGCCAGATGCGGGACTGATTCCAAAAATTAAAACGCACACCAAAACTGCCAATACTGCCATTTTAGAACCAATCTTTCTCATGTTGCCCTCCTTTCGATTTAAATGAATTGCCCTATCCTTTTACCTATTATCAATAAAGCCGATCTGCCTCCTCAGCCTCAAAAAAGCAGCCCCTTGGGTGTCTGAACCACCAGCAGCATGTTAAACAAAACAAACAGAACGGCCGTAAAGATGAATGCAATACCAATTCGCACAATGCTTTTGTTCAGGGTTAAATCTTTTCTTCCTAAAATGAAGGTGGCTGCCACAAAAAATAAAAAAGCCGACAGGTAAAATCCCAGTTTTTCCATCACCACAAGATAGACCACAATCAAAACGAAACAGCCGACAACGGTTGCAAAAGGAAATTTGTTGACGGCGCCCGATTCCTTTGGCGCTTTTTCCTGATTCGCAACGCGGTCACTCTGGAGCACCGGTCTCTCACTTCTTTGTTTGATGATAACCGTTTGAATCAATAGCATCAACCCCAGAATGCCCATAATAATGATCACCACGCGCGGGAATGAAGCCGCAGCCGGTTCTTCCATTAATGACAAAGATGCATATAGCGCAATTGACCCGGCCATAAGGATCAATGCAATCATAAAATCTTTTTTCACCTTACATTCTCCTTCGCCTTTTTCATTGCCTTTACCTCACCGTAAATACTGTAAGCGATAGAAGCGGCACACAGCAAAATAATAATGATATTCATTGACCCGCTAAAAAAGTACGCCCACACGCCCATATCGGTTTCGGCGATGAGTTTGCCTTTCAAGAAATTATCCTCGGCAATCGGGCCCAGGATGATGCCCAACACCACCGGCGCTGCTGAAAAGCCGAATTTATTGCCGATATACATCAGTGTTCCCAGGCTGAACATGACAATAACGTCGGCAAAGCTGTTCTGGACACTGTAAGTCCCATAAACCGCCAGAACAGTGACAGCTGCGATCATGTAAAGATTGGGGACACTCATAACCATATATGAATAGCGTGACATGGTTAGGCCGAATATACACATCGCCAATTGCGCCAGAACCAGACTGGCGATAAATGCATAGGTAATCGAAACATTGTTTAAAAAGAGATCCGGACCGGGAAAGAGTCCGTGAATCAGAAGCCCCCCCAGCAGGACTGCTGCCGTCGGACTACCCGGTATGCTCAGGGTCAGCAGGGGAATCAGCGATGGCCCCACCATGGCGTTATTGGCCGATTCGGCGGCCACCACACCTTCCGGGTTGCCTTTACCAAAGCTTTCCGTATTTTTGGAAAATTTGCGGATTTGATCGTAGGCAATCAGCCCCGAGACCTGACCGCCTGCCCCGGGAATAACACCGATGATCGTTCCGACCACCGAGCCGATGCCCAGGGCTTTGCCCATTTTCAAATTGTCGATAAACGTTTTGATTAGAATACCCTTTTGGGGTTTGTAATCCGGTCTCTCAATCTGGAAATTCAGCTTCTCTGCCAGAGAAAACACCTGGGGGATCGCAAAAAGGCCGATGAGCGCCGGAACGATAGCCACGCCGCCGATGAGCACATCGTGAAAAACAAAACGGGGGACGCCCAGAATGGGACTGTAGCCAATTGTGCTGATCAGAAGTCCAAACATACCCCCGAACAGCCCTTTGGCAATCGAGCCGGAAGCCAGTCCCGCCATCACCGTAATACCGAAGATCGCCACCCAGAACATTTCGGAGGGTCCAAATTTAAGGGCGATTTTGGCCATCGGTGGTGTAAAGAGCACCATGATCAGCATACCAAAGAGTCCACCGACCAGGGAGCTGATAAAGCACATATACAAGGCCTTCTGGGATTTCCCCTGTTTGGCCATGGGATGACCGTCGAGTAAAGTGGCAATATTGGCCGGTGCGCCGGGAATATTAATTAAAATGGCGGAGATGGCCCCTCCGGCCACAGTCGCCGTATAGACCGCACCGAGGAGAACGAGGCCGGTGGTGGGATTCATGTGGAAGGTGAAGGGGACTAAAAGAGCGACGGCCATCGTGGGACTCAAACCGGGCGTTGCGCCCAGAATCAACCCGCCGATGACACCGAGAATTAAGGTTAGAATATTCGTAGAGGTAAGCGCCAGAGGAAAATACTGTATGAATTCGGCCATACGGATCCTCACTTTCCGATAAGGAATATTCTAGAGATTATATTATGCGTTGACCTGGTCTCTCCTTTATTCAGATTCCTGTAACAAATCGGGTAGCTTCAAACGCTGAATTTTGCCCGATGGGCCTTTGGGCAGTTCCTCCACCACCTTGATCACTTTGGGTGTTTTAAACTCGCCCAGCTCGCCCCGGCAAAACTCGCGCAGTTCTTCTTCCGTACAGTCACAATCCGGTTTCAGAACGCAGCAGCACATGATCTCCTCGCCATATTCATCATCGGGGATTCCTACGGCGGCGGCATCCTGTATCGCTGGATGTTTGTAAAATGCTTCATCGATTTCGCGCGGGGCGACATTCTCCCCGCCTTTGATGATCAATTCCTTAATACGACCGGTGACAAAGACAAATCCGTCCTCATCCATATAACCCAGATCTCCGGTATGGAGCCATCCGTCGCTTTCAAGGGCTTCGGCGGTTTTATCGGGTGCCTTGTAATAACATTTCATTACATTGTCACCTTTGATCATGATTTCCCCCTGGGTGCCCGGGGGAACGTCGTTGCCCTCTTCGTTGATTATCTTGGCGATATTGCCAACCGCCTGCCCTGGAGAGCCGTATTTGCGTCGTGAAGGTTCGATCGGGTTTGAAAAAACCGGTGCGGCGGTCTCCGTTAGCCCCATCGTTTCAACAATAGAGACTTTAAATTTTTCCTCAAAGGTTTTGTGCAGGGACGGAGGCAGGGCTGAAGATGCCGATCGGCCAAAACGCAGCTGACCCAGCTGCAGGTCTTTTCCTTCGATTTCGGAAGAACTGACCAGAAAGGAAATAATCGTGGGCACCACACTAAACCAGGTGCATTGATACTCGGAAATGAATTCCCAGAAGTTGGTGACACTGAACTTGTGCGGCATCACCACACTGCCGCCGCTGATCAGCGGGGTCACGGCGGTGACGACTTCACCATTAATGTGATAGAGCGGTAAGGAACAAAGCGCGCGGTCATCCGGCGTCAGTGCGTGGGCTTGAGCGGTATATTCACCGCCGGCTACCATATTTTTATGTGAAAGAATCACCCCTTTCGGAAGGCCGGTGGTACCCGACGTGTACAGCAAGAGCGCATCATCGGATTCATGAATTTCCGGCAGTGAGACCCCGTCAAGATCCGTGTCGGCCGGGAAAAGTCGTTGGGTATCATTATCAATTGGAATCAACTCGATCGGGCGATCGACGGCCGCGGCTGCATTTTCAAGCCGCTCTTTGTGAGCCTCAGCATAAAAGACGAGCTGGGTATCAGAGTGCGCCATCACGTATTCAAGCTGGGAAGGCTGGGACATCAAATTCAGCGGCGCAATAACCAGGCCGGCATACATGCTGCCCAGAAAAATCTTCGTGGTCTGGTAACCGTTGCCCAGCATAAAAGAAACTTTATCACCTTTTCGAAAACCTTTCTTATACAGGTACTTTCCCAGTTCAATGGCGTCGCTTTTAAGTTGCGCGTACGTCAAGGTTAGGTTGGGCTCCGGAGCGAACATGTATATCTTATCCGGCTCTTTTTCGGCTCGCATATCAATATAATGTCTGATGGTGCGCAATACCGACCTCCCTTTTTTGAAGTGGTTTCAGGTGTCAGGGTTCAGGTTTCAGGAATATACCAAAGGACCTTCTGTGACGAGCCCATCGGCCGCGAGCTCAGAACCGAACGGCTCAGCCGCGTCAAGCAAGGAAAACAGATGACCGCAGATAGGGGGCAGACTGTTTTCTGTGATCCGGATTCAGTCATATAAAAATCTGACACCTGACACCTGAAACCTGAAGCCTAAACATAGAACCGTGTTTAGTAAATTACTTTCGAAACGCAATACTTGAATTAGTCTATAACATCGATAAACAGCCAGGCCATAAAGCCAATATCGAGTTTAGCCTGTGTAGTCGAATCCGATTTCAAACGCTTTGCGGTTCTGGTCGTGAAATTTCGGAATGACCTCCAGAAGGCTTTCCAGAACAATCTCCTTATCAAGGATGTCCACGACATTGGCGACCAGGCCCAAAACAAGCGAATTGGCGAACAGTGCGTTATTAAAATGGTCCACTGCAAGCTGTTTGGCCGGAAATTCCCTCTGGGTACATTTCAGGGAATCGTCAATTTCCTCGACGAAGGCCGGATCATATATTATGAGCCCTGTATCCGGCAAGGTGTCTTTGAATCGTTGATAGGCAGCGCTTGACAGGGCAACAAAATAATCCGGATTCTCGCACATCGGGCTATCGATGACCGCCTCTGAAAGAACTACCTGACTGCGGACATACCCCCCGCGCATTTCGGTCCCATGGCTTTTCAGCATGGTCACGTGGAGGCCCTGTTTGACCCCGGTTTCACCGATAATCTGCCCGAGGCGCACCACCCCTTGACCGCCAAATCCACTGGCCACAATTTCGAATCGTTCTTTCATATCTTTCCGGTCCTCCTGATTTTTTCAACCGTTTCCCAGACAAATTCGTTGAATTCGGGTCGCGAATTGCTGGCATCATGCCAAATGCCGGTGGCCCAAATCGTATCCTCCTTCTCCTCGCCCAGAGGTGCGGCATGGGATTGAATCCATCTGAAGATATTGACCTGATTGCGCGATCCGAGTTGCCGTGACGCAAAATTGGTGGGGCAGGGATACGGCATGTGCACCAGTGAAAAGCCATTGTTTTGGATGGCCTTTTTTATGGTTTCCACCGCCTGGACACCGTCCATCGACACATGCCGCGCCAGGAATGTTGCACCGGCACCTTTGAGGATCTCCAGCACATCCATGCCTTCACTCATCAGGTTGGGTTCGAACATGCCATACGGGCTGCTGTCGGTCTTGCTTCCCTGCGGCGTGGTCCATCCGTATTGCCCCCCCGTAGACTGATACCCCAGGTTATCGTTGACGATAACCGTCATATCGGCATTGGATCGGGCCGCATGAATCAGGTGGGCAATCCCAATTCCGAAGGCATCGCCGTCTCCAACGGTTAAAATGATTTTCTTTTCAGGGGCCATGGCAATTCGCAGCCCTCTGGCAATCGCGTATACGCGCCCGTGGGTTCCGGCAAAGCTATCGCCTTTCCAGGTGCCAAAGGTCTGACGGCCGGCACAGCCAATCGAAGTGCCCCAGACAACATCCGCAACATCCAGGCCCAGCTCTTGAATCGCCTGCACCACTATTTTATGGTTCATTCCCAATCCACACCCTGAACAAGCCGTGCTCGGAATTTTACGCGAACGCAAAAAGGTCGCAGATAATTTGCTCGACTGATAATCCATCTCTACCATTCCTCCAATTCCCACCCCTTGCGGGCAAGGGACTCATCTTTTAGGATTTTTTCGAAAGCTTCGTTTAAACCCGATAGCGTGGGCAGATCACCACAAGAACCCAGGAAATGAACTTTCGAATCCTTGGGGACCGCTCGCTGGACTTCACGCACGAGCTGCCCGTCCCAGTTTAGCTCCACGATAAGGTATTTGGTCCTGCGGTTGAAGTGTTCTTCGGGAAAAGGCCACAGATTGATCAACCGCAATGCACCGACTTTCAGTCCTTGCTGTCGCGCCCGGGTAACGGCGGTATTGACCACCCGGGAAGGGGTTCCGTAAGATACGACCACCAAATCCGGATCATCGTCCATATATTTCTTTTCGTAAAGGTGATTAAAAATATCACGGTTATTGCGAACCTTGTATATGAGGCGATAGGCATGCTTATGATGGGCTTCCACCTCTTCAATGTCGTATCCTTCTTCCGTGGGCGTCCAATCAGAGCACAGGGCGCCGGTATTGTGGCCCAGGACCACCGGCGGGATATCCAGTTCATCGGTGGCCGGATAAAATTCCGGTCCCTGACAGATTTCGCGAGGCCAGGTGCGATAGCCCATTTCTTGCATCTCATTTTCATTTTCAGGAACACTGATATCTTCAAATCCATCGGTGATGAGCTGGTCGGCTAACACGGATACGGGCATCCGAAACCGCTCGGAGAGATAAAACGCTTCCACCGTCATGGCCATACATTCCTGGGCTGAATTGGGTGCCAGGCAGATGGTCTCGAAATTGCCTCCCTGGGTCGGATAGCGCATCAGGTAAAATTCCCCCTGTCCGGGAGCCCCGGTAATACCGCTTACCGGACCCACCCGGCCGGAATTCAGAACCACCAGAGGGGTTTCACAACCCAGGGCCCATCCATAGGGGTCGGCATACAAAATGAATCCCGGACCGGAGGTGGCCGTCATGGCTTTCATCCCCCCCAGGGCCGCCCCAATACACATGTGCATGGCCGCACATTCATCTTCGGCCTGAAGATAAACACCCCCCACCTGCGGGAGCCGTTGACTCATCGACTCGGCCAGTTCTGTCGCCGGCGTAATCGGGTATCCGGCAAAGAATGTACATCCGGCCAGAATCGCCCCCTCGGTGATTGCAAAATTCCCAGTTTCCAGATAACGTTTCATATTCTAAAACCTCCTGTTGTTTCAGCCGGTCTTTTCTTTGATATCGATGGCAAAATCCGGACAGGCAAAATAACACTTGAAGCATCCGCAACACCAGTCTGAGGATTTGACTTCCTCGGGGCGGTAGCCCTTCGAATTAAAATGATCGGCCGGTGCGAAAACCTGCATCCCGCAAACTTCGGCACAATAGCCGCATTCTTTGCAGTTTTCCGCGTTGAGGACCACCTCAAACTGCCGGGCATCACAATTCAGGCAGCGTCCGGTTTCAGCCGCGATTTGTGCATCCGTGAGCCCCAATTCCACCTGGTCAAACCCCGCCGCCCGTTCCCAGACTTTGCGCAGGGCCATCTCATTGCGGGATTTCAACTGTCGATCGAGCTCGGGCAGTGCCACCTCTTTTTCAGGTGCAACCAGCACTTCATCGATATCGCCGTCGCCCCCTAGATATTTATCAATGGCAATGGCCGCTTTCCTGCCATGGGCAATGGCACTGATGATCGATTGCGGGCCGCTGACCACATCGCCACCGGCAAAGACACCTTTTTTGCCGGTCCTAAATGTATCCGTATCCACTTCAATGCGACCCTCCCCGGCCTTAATCTTTTTTTCGGATTTTAAATAGCTCAGGTCCGCATCCTGGCCTACCGCCAGGATAATGTGAGGGGCCAAAACCTTATGGCTGATGTCCTCGTCGTAAATGGGATTGAAGTTGCAGGCATCATCAAAAACCGAAGTACAGCGAATAAAACCCAGTCCTTCGACTTTTTCATCACCGAGTACTTTTTTAGGCGCCCAGGCGGTATTAATGAAAACCCCTTCCTCTTCGGCCCGGGCAATTTCCCACTCATGGGCCGGCATCTCATCGCGTTCTTCCAGACAAAACAGATGCACATTGGCGGCCCCCATTCTTTTGGCGGTTAAGGCCACATCGATGGCAACATTCCCGCCGCCGATGACGATGACATCACCTTTGAATTCAAAAGGCCGGCCTAAACGGACGTCTCTGAGGAAATCCCATCCCCATATAACATCTTCTTTTTCAGCCCCCTGAAGGGGTATTTTGGCGCTCCCGTTGGCGCCACTGGCCAGAAAAACAGCATCATAATCGGCTTCGAGCTGATCCAGCTG
>JASFIU010000102.1:0-11602 GCA_050122495.1 Desulfobacterales bacterium
AGTCGGCCGGTGCCTATGCAGGCCCGGGTGGTTGCGATCAGCAATGTGGAGCTCAAACAGGCCGTCTCAAAAGGGAAATTTCGGGAAGACCTGTATTATCGCATCAACGTTGTTCCGATTACAATTCCCCCGTTGCGGGAGCGTCCGGGTGATATCCCCCTGCTGGTCGACCATTTTTTAGAGAAATACAGTACCTTAAACAACCAGAAGATGACCCAAATATCCAAGGCTGCCATCGACCAGCTTAAAAGCAGCGCCTGGAAGGGAAATATCAGAGAGTTGGAAAATACGATCGAACGGGCGGTTTTAATCGGCCGCGGGCCCAAGTTGTTGCCGGAGCACTTGATTCTGGATTCGGTCGGCTCCGAAGATCAATCCCGGCCGGCATTCCCGATGAAGGCCGGCCTAACGGTCAGGGAGATGGAAAAACAATTGATCAACACGACACTGGAAGAGGTCAATGACAATCGAACCCGCGCGGCTGAATTACTGGGCATCAGCATCAGGACTTTGCGTAATAAATTGAGGGAATACAAAGATGAGCTTGAAAGCTCCCAGGCAAAGACCGCCCAGCAGGGTGGGTAGCGTCAAGCGGCCCGGCGTTTTTTTAAACAGATATGCGTAAGTCCGGGTCGGCGGGTTTTAATCCCAAAACCGGTAGCTTTTGCCTATCTCTCAATCGGAAATTCGGGGTAGAATTATGTTAAAGCTTCTGAAATTAAAAAATAAATTTACATAACCACCCGACCGGAAGCGCAAATGCCAATTGGTATGGATTTTGCTCGATTTTTACGAATGCCTAGTTGAAAACCACAAAGAGCACCAAGGACACGAAGAATGACATTCAAATCGTTACTTAAAAAACCCTCTGTGAACTTTGTGCCCTTTGTGGTTCGAAAATATGGCTGCAAATTGCAATAATTTGGCGTTAACATAAAAAAAATAAGAAGGAAATTTTAAAATGCCCACGAACTCCCTATTTGATGGGGCCATTTCAACACTTCAAAAATCCTTAAATTTAGGATCATTGCGGCACAAAGTGCTGACAGCCAATATCGCCAATATTGATACGCCGAATTACAAAGCGTTTGAGGTGGTTATGCAAAATGAGATCAAGAAAAACGGCAGACCGGCCCACCCCATCAATCTGGTCCGCACGCAGCCCGATCACCTCTTGGGGCGCAATCAGTCCGCAACGGATGTGAAACTTAAGGTTGCGGATCCGCCGCCATTAAACTTCAGGGCGGACGGTAATACGGTTGATCTTGACAAGACCATGGGGAAACTGGCTGAAAACACACTATTATATAGAGCTGCGGCTCAGATTATCAAACGCAAATTTCAGGGGCTTAAAAACGTCATCCAAGGAGGAGGTAAATAGGCATGGACTTTTTTGATGCATTGCACGTTAGCTCTTCGGGACTGTCGGCCCAGCGGCTGCGCATGAACTTGATCTCGGCCAACTTGGCCAACATGAACACAACGCGTACCAAAGCCGGGGGACCTTATCGAAGAAAGGACCCTGTCTTTGCAGCCCAGGCACAGCAAGGTTCATTTCGCCAAATGCTGCGCGACCGTCAGGAAATGCTGTCCAAAGTCGCCGTCGTCGGGGTTGTGGAAGATAGGCGTGCGCCGATTAGAAGATATGATCCCAACCATCCGGAAGCCGATAGATACGGGTATGTGGCGCTGCCCAATATAAACGTTATGGAGGAAATGGTGAATATGATTTCGGCCACCCGTAGTTACGAAGCCAATGTAAGCGCGATAAAGGCTGCCAAAGCGATGGCGCTCAAAGCGCTGGAGATAGGACAATAATCATGGATCAAATTACGTTTCAAAAAGGACTGGAATCTCTATCGAACACCGTCTCACCTGCAAATCCAAAAGAAACCCAGAGTCCCGAGTCGTTCGGAACGATGCTGGCGCGTTCTCTGGATGACGTCAACCAACTTAAACTCAGCGCCGATGAGGCCATCAACGATTTGGCCGCGGGTGAGCAAAAAGATATTCATCAAACCATGATTTCGCTGGAAAAGGCGGATGTTGCATTTCAATTAATGATGCAGATTCGGAATAAAATCGTGGCGGCATATGAAACCGTTATGCGTATGCCAGTATAATTTGAAAGAGAGAAATAGAGAATGCGCGTTCGTGAAATATTATCGCAGCTCCAAAACCTGTTGAAAAACCTCAGCGTCGGCAAACGGATCGCTATTTTCATTTTGATTGTCGGTTCCGTTTTAGGATTTGTCTTGTTGACAAATTGGGCAACCCGACCGGAGTTCCATCCATTATTTACCAATCTGGACTCACAGGATGCCGGAATCATTTTAAACCGGCTCAAAGATCAAAAAATTCCGTATCGAATTGCAGCAAATGGGAGCACTATTCTTATACCCCAAAAGCACCTCTATGAAACCCGGATGGACCTGGCATCCGAAGGACTGCCCCAGGGCGGCGGTATCGGCTTTGAGGTATTTGATAACGCTAAATTCGGTATGAGCGAGTTTGCCCAAAACGTTAACTATCAGCGGGCGCTTCAGGGTGAATTGGCACGCACCATCAACGGATTTGCCGAGGTTGAAAGCAGCCGGGTGCATATTGTCATGCCTGAAAAATCACTTTTTGTTAAAGACGAGCAAGCCGCTTCCGCCTCTGTTGTGCTGAAACTGAAGCATGGGCAATGGCTGAATCAGCAACGGGTTCAGGGTATCGTGCATCTAGTGTCCTCCAGCGTATCGCGTCTAGATCCCGAAAATGTCACCGTGGTTGACAGTGACGGGCGATTGCTGGCCGGGCCGAAAGAGGATTCCAGTCTGGCGACACCCAGCTCCGATCAGCTCGATTATCAGGCCAAGGTCGAACGAAAGCTGGAGAGCCGGGTGTTGACAATGCTGGAAAAGGCCCTGGGCGCCAACAAGGCCATTGTCAGGGTATCCTGTGCCCTGGATTTTAAGCGCTATGAACAGACTGAAGAGCGATTCTTTCCTGAAAACCAGGTTGTGCGCAGCGAGCAAATGTTTAATGAAACCGCCAAGAAGGCCGATGTGATCCCCCAGGGAATTCCCGGTATTCAATCGAATGTACCCGCCAACAACCCGCCCGACATCAACCAGGTTAAAGACGAAAATACCACCTTTGAAAAGCAGGATCGTACCGTTAATTACGAAATCGGGAAGCTAACCAGCCGCACGCTGGAACCGGTGGGCGCCATGCAGCGCATCTCAGTTGCGGTGCTGGTCGATGGAACCTATCGCTCAACCCCGCAAGAGGAGGGTGAACCGACCTGGACCTATGTTCCCAGATCTTCCGAGGAGCTGGCCAAGATCGAAAATCTCGTAAAGAGTGCCGTCAATTTTGTTGCCGCCAGAGGCGACAAAGTAGAAGTGGTAAACATCCCGTTTGAAACAAGTGAAATTAAAGAGGATGCCGACGCCAGCGCCCTTGAAACCTGGCTGGAGCGATTAAAAAATTACAAACCCTACTTTAAGTATGCCTTCTTGAGTCTCTTCCTGCTTTTATCATTTATCTTTGTGGTGAAACCGCTGATAAAATGGCTGACGGCGTCTACCAGAAGTGAAGACGAACTTTTGTACCAGCTTCCGAGAACAGTGGGCGAGATTGAAAATCAGGATGGCGAAGATCACAAGCAATTGACATTTACAGATCAACTATCCCAGTTGATCTCCGATGATAATGAAGCGTCTATCGGTGTAATGCGCGACTGGTTAAAAGAAGGATAAGATGGATCCTATGAGAATAGCGGGTCCCGTAAAAGCGGCCATTTTGATGTATGCGCTGGGCCGATCCCGGGCAGAAAATCTGGTCAGACGGCTTTCCGAAAACGAAAAAGCGCTCGTCAATGATCACTTGGCTCAAATTCGGACCATCTCGCCCGAGGTCGTGGAACAGGTCGCCAGGGAATTTATTGATATCGTGCGACGCTATAAATCCCGCAAGAAAAAGGCACTCGCCGGGAGCCGCCGCGGCGCTGATGCCGAACCCGATGAGCTCTTCAATACACCCAGCGGTCTGGGAACGATTCGCTCCCTGAGTCCCGATGAAATCTACGATCTGATTAAAGACGAGCAGCCCCAGACAATTGCCATTATTCTGGTCCATCTCAAAACGGAGATTGCCAGCGAGGTGCTTGCGAGGCTGGCGGATGAGATCAAGACAGAGGTGGCCATGCGCGTCGTTAAATTGGATAAAGTCACCACTTCAATCGTTGAAGAGGTAAACGAAATTTTAAAAGATATTTTAGAGAATAAGAGAAGTTCGGTTACCAATGTGACCGGCGGAGTTCATCGTTTGGCTGAAATATTGAACCAGACCGATGAAATTTCAAGCGAGTTAATCTTAAATGAACTGGAAGAGGCCGACATCGAAATGGCGTCTCAAATAAAACAGCAGATGTTTGTTTTTGAAGATATCCTGTTGGTCGATGACAGGGGCGTTCAGAAGCTGTTGCGCAAGGTTGAAACTATGGAACTGGCCCTTGCGCTCAAAGCCGCATCGGAGGAGGTAAAGGAAAAAATCTTCAAAAATATGTCTGAGCGAGCCGGTGAGATGCTCAAAGAAGAGATCGAAGATATGGGACCGGTTCGGATGAAAGAAGTTAGCGACGCCCAACAAAATATTACCGATATCATTCAGAGTATGGAAACCAAAGGGGAATTAATCATTGCCGGACGCCGAGGAGATGATATCATTGACTGACCGGGTAAACAAGAAATCCCAAACCCTACAGGATAGTTTTCGCCTGCATTATTTTCCAAACATCCCGGTGGATGGGGCGCTTGATGCCGATTGCAGTCAGTCGAGCGATAGCGGATTTCAGCGGATCCATTTTAAAAACCTGAACGCGACCTGTTCGGATGCAGCCCAGTCACCGGATCCAACCGAAACGCCTGAAGAGAAAAAGGGCCCCTCGATTGACGAGATCAAAATTCGCGCATTTCAAAAAGGTTTTACCGAAGGGGAAAAAGTGGGGTTTGAGGCCGGCACCAAACGCGTTGAGCCCTTGATCAATAGCTTCAACCAGGGGCTTGAGCAATTGAAAAATATACGCCGGGAAATTCATCGGAAGATTGAAAAAGAAGTGGCCCAGCTCGCGTTGTCGATTGCAAAAAAAATCGTCTGTCACGAGGTTAAAACCACGGAAGAAACCGTCGTGTGTGTCGCCCGTGAGGCCCTGAGTCGAGTGGAGAATCCCGGCAAAATAAAGGTCAAATTGAATCCCGCCGATCTTCAATTCATTCAGGATACCAAATCCCAGCTCTCCCATTTTCTTGACGATGTCGATAGTATTCGTTTTGAGGCCGAAGATTCAATCCAGAGCGGAGGCTGCCTTATCGAAACGGATATGGGCGACATTGACGCCCGCATTGAAACACAGCTTCAAGCGATCGAAGAGTCTTTTCAACTTGAGTTTGACGAGCCAAAGCAGGAGATCTAACAGCCGAATATGGAAACCGGTTTCAGCCTGGATAAAATTCGCACCTGTTTGGATGCGACCTGCACCATCCGGTCAAGCGGCAACGTCACCAACGTTATCGGTTTGGTCATTGAAGCCCGGGGGCCCGTATCCCGGCTTGGGACCGTGTGCGACATTTATACAAAGGGAGAGGCCCATAAAATAACCGCCGAGGTTATGGGATTTCGGGATAATCACGTATTGATGATGCCCCTTGAGGAGATTCGAGGCATCGGGCCCGGATGCCGGGTGGTGGCCCGGCAACAACGCGCGATTGTCCCGGTGGGTCGCGGGCTTTTGGGCCGCGTTATCGACGGACTCGGAAATCCCATCGATAATAAAGGACCGATTTTTGTTGAGAGCGAGTATCCGATATATGGCGCGCCCATCAATCCCCTTTCACGCAAGCGCATATCCCAACCTTTGGATTTAGGCATTCGGGCCATAAACGGCCTGTTAACCGTGGGCTGTGGCCAGCGAATCGGTATTTTTTCCGGCTCCGGGGTCGGCAAGAGTGTGCTGCTGGGTATGATCGCCCGTAAAACCAGGGCCGATGTAAACGTCATCGCTTTGATCGGAGAGCGGGGTCGCGAGCTCAATGAGTTTATTGAAAAAGAACTTGGTGAAGACGGTCTCAAACGTTCGGTGATCGTGGTCGCGACTTCCGATCATCTGCCGCTGATCCGGATGCGGGGGGCGTTTATTGCTACCGCCATAGCCGAATTTTTTCGAGATCAGGGCAAGCACGTCAATTTAATGATGGATTCGGTCACCCGCTTTGCTATGGCCCAGCGGGAGATCGGCCTGGCATTGGGTGAGCCGCCCACCACCAAAGGCTACACCCCGTCGGTTTTTACCCTGCTGCCCAAACTGTGTGAAAGAGCCGGCACTTCTGCCAACCGGGGCACGATTACGGGATTATACACGGTACTGGTGGAAGGGGATGATACCAATGAACCGATTGCCGATGCACTGCGATCCATCCTGGATGGCCATATCAACCTGACCCGAGATCTTGCGAACGAAAATCATTATCCGGCCATCGATGTGCTCAACAGCGTCAGCCGTGTGATGGATGATATTATCGATTCTAAACAGCGCCAGTATGCCAATAAGTTAAAGGAAACACTGGCGACGTATCGTAAAGCAGAGGACTTGATCAACATTGGCGCCTATGTTGCTGGAAGCAATCCAAAAATCGATTATGCCATTGAGATGATCGAACAAATCAACCTCTATTTAAGACAGGGCGTCGACGCGACCACCGATTTTAGCGAAAGTATCTCCCAGCTGGCCCAGCTTTTTGAAGCCGAATAGTCGTTTGGTGCCTTGTCGTATAAAAATCAAAGAAATCACAATATCAGGGTTTCAGGTTTCAGATAAATTTAGGAATTGCGAATTCAGGAATTTAGGAATTCAAGGTATGCTGCCATTCCAATTCCTAAATCCCTCAATGCCTTAATTCCTCAATTATCGTATGCGGATACCCGAAGCCTGAAATCTAAAAGAAGGCCGTCTTTCTTAAATGAATTGCGGGGAATAAACCCCATGTATCGATTTAATCTAGAACCACTCTTAAATCATCGTCGCTACCAGGAAGAGATTCTTCAAAAAGAACTTGCCGGTTTAAAAGTCCGCCTTGCCGCCGAAAAGGATAAATTGTGGCTCCTGAGGCAAAAAAAACGAAAATACGTGCAACAGCTTCATGAAAAACAGACCGATGGACGCCCGGCATCCGAGATTAAACTGTTTGTTGATTTCGTCGAGCAGCTTGCAAAAGAAATGGAAGTCCAAAGGCGGAAGGTCCTGGACGCCGAACGTGATTTAAATTTAAAGCGCCAGGATTTAGTTGCTGCCATGAAAGAGCGCAAAACACTGGATCGATTGAAAGAAAAGGGCCTGCAGGCCTATGAAGAGAAACAGCTTAAGGCGGAGCGCAACTTGATGGACGAAGTTGCCAGCCGTCAGCTTAATCAGAAGCCATAACCGCTTTTTAATATTCCGCCCGTCATTCAATTCCCCTTCGTCCGCAGATTAACCTTTGATAGACTTCCATGGTAAAGATTGCCATTACCGGAAAATATTGCCTCAGAAAACGGGTTTCATTCTGCTGCCATACCTGGATTAAATGGAAATCTCCGTTTTTTTTGAAGGGGCGGTGATTTTATTATTATAAGTTATTTCAGATATATAAAATGTTTAATCGATCGGGGGAAAGGCATCTTTCAGGCAACGTTTATCATATTTAACGGTTGGCACACTTGATGCACAAGAGAATGCCGTGATCGGTATCTAAATCCATTTAAATTGGAAAAGCCAAGGAAAGAAATTATGTCGATGAATGCGTTCATGCAGCCAGTTCTACCCCAGACACCGGCTCCCGGCTCAAATGCAGTCACGGGAAAAAACCCGGCTGCATTTAAATCCAATCGGCTGGCTGATCGTTCAGATCAAGGCAAGAGCTTTTCGGCAACATTAAACCGGATTTCCGATCGCAACCGACGCTGCAATCAGGATTCGGCCCCGGCAGAAAAACCGGCGCTGAGATCCAGGAGCAGGGATACCGAAATGAGCAAATCGCAAAAAACGTGTAACCGCAAAGCGTTTGCCGCTGATCATAATGAAGAAAGCAGTGTGCAACGCTCGCCTGAATCCGGGAACAAATCCCGTTGTGTTCACCCATGGCTGGCCTTGGGTTGGTTGACCTCCCATCTGACGAATGGTTCGGGGGCGGGTGATGGTGCTTTGGCGGTAGAAAAACCGTCTGATTCAAACTCAGGTTTAAAGGGCCTGCTGACCGAATGGATCGCACACCTGCAAATGCAAGGGCAGGAGGCTCACGGAGGTCGGGTGGGCATCGGTCCGTTTGAGCAGCTGCAGGCCAATATCTCACCGGAAGAACTCAACCGGTTTTTCTTTAAAGGGTTTGCCGCCGGCATAATCCACCATCAAGACAGCGGGATCATGATCGGAAAGCTTATCCAGGATGGGGCTTTAATCGGCCAGCCGGAACCATCGGGGGCCAATGCCAACGCGCTACTGCACATGCTGAAAATGTCCGGCGCCGGGTGGGGTTTAAATCCGGATACCGGCGGTTCCAGCGGACCGAAAATGGCTGTCGGTCTGGAGGGGGCGCATTTAAATGAGGATCTTCTTCTTAAAATGGCATCCGCCTCTCAAGCTGCAGAAGCCGGCAGATCTGAAAATGCCAAAATGGGGCTTGCGGGCCAGGAGGGCCGCTTGCCGTTCTGGGCATCCGGCGATTCAAATTCTGAAGCCCTTTTGGAAACGAACGCCCGCCAGTTGAGTCAAAATTCTGAAATGATAAAGAACCCGGCAGCCCTCAAAGCCGCTGCGGAACAACCGGTCAATGCGGATTCAACCCTTAATGGGGTTACTGCTAAAACGCCGGAAGAGATCTTCGGTATCAAAAACGCAGCTCCCAAAAGCGAAATTCTGACGATTCAGGCGCTTGGCGATAAAATCAACCCGATCGATGGGGACAGTAAAGACAGCACCCTTTTATTTTCACAGGATCAAATGCCGCAAGATCTGGCACGTCTTGAAAATGCCGCCCAAAAATCCGAAGCTGTCCGGTCCGGCTTGATGTCCCAGACCCTGAACCAAATTGTTCAAAAGGCCGTGCTTTCCTTCAACAATGGGCAACATGAGATTCAGATCCACCTGAAACCGGATTTTTTGGGGCATATTCGAATGCAAATCGTTACCGAGAGTCAACAGGTCACCGTCAGAATTGCGGCCGAGCTGCCGTTTGTCAAGGAGATGCTTGAAAATAACTTGAATCAATTAAAGGCAGAATTGCAGGCACAAGGTTTGAAGGTTGACGAACTGGAGGTCTCCGTTGCACACGACTCCGGGGCGGATGATGATAAACACCAAAAAGCGGCGGAAGTACTCCGCGCGCGGGCTTTGAAAGGCAGCCGTCTTTCCGTTGCTGCGGCCGTCGAAGAGCAGGACGACGGTCACACCGGCCGCGGCGATGGGATTGCGGAGACGGTGATCGATTATTTCGCGTAAGCGGATCGACAGAGACGCTGCGCCCGTTACACATGAATCTTGAAAACATACCGTGAGGTTAACATGATAACAATGACTCCCATAGATTCAAACGCCAACGTCGGCGATGCCCGGTCGGGTCCGCCGGTGAATATCTTGGGCAAAGATGATTTTTTGAACATGTTGATTGCCCAGCTTCAGCACCAGGATCCATTGAATCCCACTGAAGGTACGGAATTTACCGCCCAACTGGCGCAGTTCAGTTCGCTGGAGCAGCTGAATAATATTAATGACAATCTTCAGAATATGGGGCAGTTTCAGGCATCACTGATCGACTCCCAGGCGGTATCGTACATCGGCAAGGAAATAACCGCCGAGGGCAACAGCGTGCAACTTGAAAGCGGCCGGCCGGTGGAATGCCATTTTGAGTTAGAGGCCAACGCCGCGCTGGCGGCAATTAGCGTTTATGATGCCAACGGCGGTTTCGTGACGTCGTTTGAGACCGGCCCGCTGAACTCAGGCAGACAATCCGCTGCCTGGGACGGCACCGATAGAAACGGCAACCCGGTTTCAGGGGGCATTTACCGCTTTGAAGTGCAAGCGGTTGACGCCCAGAACGAGGATTTGCGCGTGACACCGTTGATGAGCTCGGTGGTGACCGGTGTGTCTTTTAAAGATCAGACCGCCAGTCTCATTACCGACCTTCAGACGATTGCCATCGACGATGTCATCGCAGTTTCCGAAGTTCGATCGCAACCTGACAGCGTAACTCCCGAGAGTAAAACCATCTCGAATGAACTCATAAATGGAGGGCTATAAACATGATAGGTTCATTGTTTGCCGGCATGGTCGGCTTAAATGTCAATTCAACTTCTATGACAGTGCTTGGCGATAATATTTCCAACGTCAACACCACCGCTTTTAAATCCAACCGGTCTTCGTTTGCCAATATTTTGAGCAGCTCGCTGGCCGGCAGCGTATCCAGTGATGTCGGTCGCGGGGTTCAATTTCAGGGAACCACGCCGATGTGGACCCAGGGGACCATTGAAAATACCAACAATCCCACGGATATGGCTATCAACGGCGGCGGGTTTTTTGTGCTGCAGGATAGTGGCGGTGCAAACTTATACAGTCGTGCGGGTGAGTTTCATTTTGATCGCGACGGAAATCTTATGAATCTGAGCGGCCTGTTTGTGCAGGGCTATGAAGTCACCGGCACCAACCCCGACGGGACGCTGATTTTGGGTGCCATCACCACGATTAATGGTTCCGGACAAAACACGTCTCCGCCGCTGGCCACTACGAGCCTTACCGTTGATGTCAATCTGAATTCGGACACGGCCGTTTTGGGCACCTATGCCACGACCACCACGGTTTACGACTCGCTGGGCAATTCCATCCCTTTGACCCTGACGTTTACCAAAAATGGTGCCAACGACTGGACCGCTGTTCCGACCGTTCCAGCTACCGTGGCCGCACCGGGAGATGTCAGTATGACCTTCGGAAATCTGACTTTTGATGCCTTCGGAAACTTAAACGGGGGAGCCGGTGTTCCGCAAATCACGATCAACAACTTGATCAGCGGGGCCACTCCCATGACCATCGACTGGGATGTATATGATGCTGCTCTGGCCAGCAACGGAAGTCTGACCCAGTATTCATCCCCCTCCGGCACGACCTTTCAGGATCAGAACGGTTATACTGCCGGCATGCTACGGACGATTGATGTCAATGATTTTGGGATCGTGACCGGGTCTTATTCCAATGGGCAGATCACCCCCCTTTTCCAGATGGTGATGGCCGATTTCCCCAGTTATTCCGGGTTGACCAAAATGGGTAAGAATTTATATGCCGAGTCCCTGGATTCCGGCGCGGCGCTTTTCGGTACACCGCAAAGCGGCCGCCTGGGCAGCATCAGCACCAGCGCGGTGGAAATGTCCAACGTGGATCTGGCCGCTGAGTTTGTCAAATTGATTACCACCCAGCGGGCATTTCAGGCCAATTCCCGGGTGATCACCACCAGCGATGAGATCCTCAATGAACTGATTAACCTGAAACGTTAAACGACTAAACTCGATTTGATATTCTAAACATGGGGGGGGTGTT
>JASFIU010000103.1:0-11553 GCA_050122495.1 Desulfobacterales bacterium
GTAATCATTCCACGCCAGAATAAACGTAAAAATGCTTGTTGCGATGATACCCGGTAACGCCAATGGCAAAACGACATAGATAACCGCCTGAAACCGGGAAGCCCCATCGATTAAGGCAGCCTTTTCCAGAGCCAGCGGAATGCTTTGGAAAAAGCTTCTGAGAAGCCATAAGCTGAAGGGAAGACAAAAGGCCGTATATGCCATAATCAGCGCAATATGCGTGTTTGCGAGCCCCATTTTTTTGATCAAAACATAAAAGGGAATCACGATCATTATGGGCGCAAACATATAGGTAAAAAGAATCAGGCTGGCAATTTTTTCACGGCCGTAAAATCGGAAACGGGTCAAACTGTATGCTCCGGCACTGCCAAAGATTATTGTCAGAACCACCGTTGTCAAAGAAACAAAAACACTGTTTCGAAAATACGTCAGAAATCGAGTTTGGACAAAAAGCCGTTCAAAGTTTGCCAGGGTAGACTCAACCGGAAAAAAATTTGGAGGAGACACAAATATTTCCTGTAGCGGTTTAAACGAAGTGGAAACCATCCAGAAAAACGGAAAGGCCGTTGAAACTGCCAGAATGATTGCACACCAGTAAACAAATTGTCCCCGCAGAGAAAAAAAATGGTTCTTGGGAGTCAAATCTCTTCCTCCCTTCTGAACATTTTGAAATATATCATTGTCGCAGCCACCAGAATGAGAAACATGATTACGGCAAGCGCCGAACCCAATCCGGCCTGATAATACATAAACGTCCGCATGTAGGCATAAACCGGAAGCGTGCGGATATACTTGTCGGCACCGCCCCCCTGGGTCAGTAACCAGACCGTGTCAAACTTGGTAAACATCCAGATGCTTCTAAGAAGGATGACCACAAACAGGACGTTTCTTAACTGCGGCAGGGTTACATGGATGAACCGCCTGATGGGGCCGGCGCCGTCCACCTTAGCGGCGCTGTAAAGCACCGGCGGAATGGTTTGCATCCGGGCCAGAACACTCAAGACGACAAAGGGAAAAAATTCCCAGATGCTGATCAGAATCAGGGAGGTCATAATATGGTCCTTTCCCATCCAGGAAAGGGGATTTTCTATGATTCCGACGGCCACTAAAAGGTAATTTACCAATCCAAACTGGTCGTTCAAAAGCCATTTCCAGAGAATAATCGCGACCACCGTCGGAATCACATAAGGGAAAAGGATGACCCCCCGAACGAAATTTCTGCCCTTGAAGGCCTCGTTGACGATTAAGGCTGCCAGAATACCGATTATAATCTGGAAAAAAATCGTACTAACAGAATACACCGTCCCGTACCAGACACTCATCCAGAATTCGGAGTTTTTCATCAGATAGACATAGTTGGCAATTCCGGCAAACCGCTGATCCGGGAAAAACGAGTGTTTCTTGAACAGGCTGAGCCAAACACCGTATAAGACCGGATAAACCAGCAGGGAGCAAATCAGCAAAACCGAGGGTGCAATCAATAGTACGCCTGCTTTTGGGGAATTCACTTTCAATAGAAGACTCCGATGGGTTAATCTCCAAATGGGTGAGAAGGGCCGGCAACCGCAACCGTGTTCCCGGCCCTTCCCGATGGCTCTAGATTACCACTTGGCATATCCTTTGTCTTTGATGAGCTCTTCTGCCCGTTTTTGAGCCTTGGCGGCTGCCTTTTCAGGGGCAACCCCTTCTTTGGTGACCTCCATCACCATATCCTTTAAGATCCCGGATCCCAGAATCGCCATCAGATAAGGCTTGGTGGTCATGTCTTCCCATTCAACCACCAGCGTTGGTTTAACGAGGTCATTGTCCAGATAGTGTTCCTGTACATCAAGCCACCCTTTCCATCTTTTGATCATGGGGGTTGCGGCGTAAGCCTTGCTTTGTCTCAGGGATTTGGTAATGGGGAAGAAGTGAATTGGAACCGTTTGAATGTACTCTAAATAATTTTCGTCCTGATAAAAGAATTTCAAAAATTCTTTGGCTTCATTCGGGTACTTGCACCCCTTGAAAAGCATCCAGGGCTCCTGGTCCACCTGGGCGGCGGGCTTGGTCCCGCTGGGTCCGTGGGGCTTGATCCAAACGTCAAAATAGTCCGTACTTTTCATATTCTCGGGCGCGTATTGCTCTATCAAGGATGCCCCTCGGCCGTAACCCTGGAACATCATAGCGGCTTTTTGACCGTACATGTTGCCAAAGGTTTCCAGGTAACCATGGCCTTCCCAGCCGGGCGGCATATATTTGGTGAGTTCCTTGAGGAAATTCAGGGTTTCAATCATGGTCTTGTCGGTGAAATGCGGACGATTTTTTTCATCGAAAAGAATACCCCCGTTTGCCTTGGTCAGCTCGCCCATCAGAATATTAATAAAAAGATTGATACCGGGTATGGTCATACCGTAAATATCGGTTTTGCCGTCACCATCGGTATCCATGGTCAACTCTTTGGCATTGTGGAGCAGATCATCCCAAGTCTTAGGATTCTTCAGGCCTTTCTTTTGAGCCAAATCTTTACGGTAAACCAGCAGTGATGTGCCGGCTGCGTGTACGAGACCATAATAATGGTCGCCGAATTTACCTACCATCTTAATCTGGTCCCAGATGTTGTCTTCGCCGATGGCTTTAACGACATCATCCAGAGGTAACAGCAGGCCTTTTTCCTGAAGTGCTGCACACGTAATGGGTTGCCCGTGGGAAAGCTCCGGCGGCGAACCTGCAGCCAGCGCGGCCATAATTTTACCTTCCAGATCTCCCCAGGCAAGGGCCTCGGCTTCAACTTTGATATCAGGATGAAGCGCCTCAAACCTCGATACGATATTGGCAATCGCGGCTCTTGATTTCGGATTGGTTTCGGTATGCCAGACGTGAATCACCTTTTTTGCTGCCAAAGCCGTACCACCTAAGATAAGAGAAAACAGACAAAAGAATCCAATGATCATGATCCATTTCTTTTTCACCTTCATTCTCTTCCCTCCTTTCCTGCATCAGGTTTTCATTGCTACCTGATAGATTGCCCCCGGCGAGAACGCCGGGTGCAGTTGATATAAGACAAAACCGTCTTAAGCGATGTTTAGATTGTTTGATATCACCCCCTTTTGCCTCGTTTTCCCAATTCAGCTTTACAGGTTCTCCCGTGTATACTTCATCTACAGTTTAATGGCGATTTCCTGGCCTTCGTAAACCGCATCTACGATTTCGCGCGGCTGGCGCGCATCACCGATCATATATAATTCGGAAACTTTTCCTTCAAGTTTCTTATAGATCGCATCGTTGGGCTTTTCAGATCCCAAAGCGAGCACGATCGTGTCGAAGTCGTCGAGTTTTTTTACGCCATCGGCATCCTCGATCATCACATAGCCCTTGCCCAATTCCTTTACCTGTGCCGATGTATGAATTGTCACCGCTTTATCCTGAAGCCGCTGTTTCAGATAGTGTTGCAGGTGGTTCACCAGATCCGATGCAATATCCTCCAACATCTCAACCAAAGTGACCTTTTTACCCCGCTCTGACAAAAGATCGGCTATTTCGGCTCCGGTGCCGCCGCCCCCGACCACCACAACCTTATCGCCGATGTCGGTCCCATCAGACAAAACATCATCCACCGAAAGAGCGCCACTTTCCTGGACTCCCTTCCAATCCGGAAATTGCGGTGAAGCGCCGGTGGCCACAACCACTGCATCCGGTTTTTCCGAATCCAGCATACTGGATGTGAACTCCTGGCCCAAGGCGATGGTTATTCCCAGCGCTTCGACCCTTTTTACAAGGTAATCGATGAATTCGTTGAGCACCTCTTTTTTGGGAGGATTGGCACCGAGGTTTACGCGACCGCCCAATTTCGTTTTCCTTTCAAAGATCTTCACCTGGTGACCTCGCAGGGCTGCGATCTGAGCGGCTTTGAGCCCACCGGGCCCGCCGCCGATCACCCACACCTTTTTGGACTGATCCGCCTTTGAGTAGCGCAGTTGGGATTCATTGCCCGTCTCCGGGTTAACCGAGCATCGGACCGCATCCGCTCTCAGTGTCTGGATACACTTGTTACAGGAAATGCATGGAATGATTTCGTCAAAGCGGCCCTGCTTTGCCTTCTCCGGCAGATAGGGATCGGCAAGCAGCGCCCGCCCCATGGAAACCAGATCGGCTTTTTGATCTTGAATGATTTGATCGGCCATGGCCGCTTTTCTGATTCTGCCCACGGTAATAACCGGAATATCGACTTCTGATTTTACCGCTTCCGCCAGATGAACAAAAACGCCCTCTTCCACATAATAGGGCGGATGGTTGAGGTAGCCTGAAGCCGCATTACAGGCCGAAATGTGGAGGGCATCGGCACCTTCTTTTTCCAGAAGGCTCGCGATCTGTCGGGTGTCGTTTACATTTAAGCCGTCGTCGACATATTCATCTCCACTCAGCCGACAAACAATCGGAAAATCCGGGCCCACACTCTGGCGCACGGATCGAAGAACCTCTAGTGCAAATCGAGCTCTGCCGGTGATGTCGCCGC
The DNA here is from genome assembly GCA_050122495.1 of Desulfobacterales bacterium. Classification (GTDB taxonomy): domain Bacteria; phylum Desulfobacterota; class Desulfobacteria; order Desulfobacterales; family JAHEIW01; genus JAHEIW01. The sequence goes on from JASFIU010000103.1 coordinate 4,496, forward strand.
CATACTGATCTTCTCTTTTGTTTGAAAACGATGACAGAAAGGAACAGATCAGATACCCATGGGCCATATGAAGCTCAACGCCGTCTGCGCCTGCATTTTTGACGCGATCGGCAGCCTGGGTGAACATCGTTACAAGATCCTCGATCTCGCTGACCGTCAATTCATGAGGTGTTTCCATCACCGGCAAGGCCGGCACGGCCGAAGGCCCCACAATGGGTGCGCCCGTTACTTTCGAAAACGTCTGCCGCCCGGCGTGATTGATCTGAACCACAATTTTCCCGCCGGCGGAGTGCACGGCTTCCACCAGATTTTCAATTTTGGCGGCATGCGCGTCTGTGCTGATCAGCAGCATCTTCGGGCTGGCCTTGCCCTGTTCATGAATGGCAGTGTGCTCGACAGTGATATAACCCACACCACCCCTTGCGCGAGCAACATAATACTGGATCTGGCGATCGGAAACGAAGCCTTCCGACGTGGCATAGTTGGTTGCCATTGGGGGCATGACAATACGATTTTCCAATTTTAAGCTGCCAATGGAAAAAGGGCTGAAAAGCTTATCTAAGGCCATACATCACCTCCGGTTAAGCGGTTGCCAATATTAAAATGGTTAAATATTGTTTGTTCAGTTGCCTATAAGGGTATTTAAAAATGAAAAAATTCTTGACAGGTTTATAAAAAAAGTGAATTAACTCGCAATGGACAAGTGGTCTGACCAGCAGTATGATCTTTATTCATTTTCCAGACCGCTGTCAAGAATAAATTACTCAAGACAACTAATGGTAAATCAGGAGCACACCTATGGCGCACGGTTACTGGGGAAAAATTCTGCGGGTCAACCTGAGCACCGGAGATATCAGCGTTGACGAACATGATGAGAAATTTTACCGCTCCTACCTGGGTGGTAAAGGGATTATTTCACATTACTTACTTAAGGAAGTAATTCCCGGCTGTGATCCCCTGGGCCCGGACAACGTGCTGGTATTTGCCGCCAGCGTTCTCACGGGTACAGGGATTCCGGGATCAGCGCGCAATAGTGCCGGTGCGAAATCACCGCTGACCGGGGGGTACGGAGAAGGAGAAGGCGGCGGCGACTGGGGGACCAAGCTGAGCCGGGCCGGCTATGATGGAATCGTGATCACGGGCCAATCTGAAAAACCGGTATATCTCTGGCTCAACGACGGCACGGCCGAATTACGGGATGCCGCTGATATTTGGGGTTTGCAAGCCTATGAAACCCAGGAGGATATCCGCGTCGCCGTTGGTGATAAAAAAGCCTCTGTGGCCATGATCGGACCGGGCGGCGAACGCCTGATCCGTTTTGCATGCATCGCCCTCGGATTGCATAATTTTATCGGCCGCTCCGGCCTGGGAGCGGTGATGGGAGCCAAGAAACTTAAAGCCATCGCGGTCAACGGCAAGCAACGGCCCGATGTCGCCGACAAAAAAACGCTCACAGACATGGCCCGCTGGATGCGTGATAATTATGAAGCCTCCTTGGGCACGATGACAGAGATGGGCACCGCGCGCGTTGTGCCCCTGTTAAACAGTGCCGGCGGCCTGCCGACGCGCAATTTCAAAGAAGGCAGTTTCGAAGAAGTTGAGGCGATTACCGGCCGCTTCATGACGGACACCATTCTGGTGGACCGCTCAAGCTGTTACGCCTGCCCGGTGCACTGCAAACGGGTGGTGGAAGTGAACGAGGAGGGACTGGCCGTCGGTCGCCGTTACGGCGGGCCCGAATATGAGACCATCGGTGCTTTCGGGTCGAATTGCGGCATCAGCGATCTCAAGGCTGTCGCTAAAGCCAATGAAATATGCGACGCCCACACCATCGATACGATCGGGGCCGGTGTCATGATATCCGGTGCCATCGAGTGTGCCGAACGGGGGTTATTGCCTCAAGACCTGATCGGTGATCTGGACTTAAGATTCGGTTCGGTTTCCGGTATGCTGGATCTACTGAATCAGATGGTCCGGCGCGAAGGTCTGGGAGATATTCTGGCGGAAGGGCCCAAACATATTGCCGACAAACTGGGAGCAGAGGCCGCTGCCTGCTTTATGCATGTTAAAGGCCAACCGTTTCCGCTGCATGAGCCGCGCTGGAAAGCCGGTATGGGCATCGGTTATGCGCTCTCGGTCACCGGTGCCGAACATATGACCAATATTCACGATAACATGTATGCCAGTGAAGATGCACCGACGTTTGCTGCCGTTCAAAATATGGGTATCCTGGATCCTGTCGACAGCCAGGAACTCAGCCCGCATAAAGCACGACTCTGGATTACGATGATGCTGAACCGGTCGATCCACAACCATGTCAGCCTGTGTTCGTTTATGCCCTTCAGCCTCGATCAGATTCTCGATCAGGTCCGAGCTGCAACCGGTTGGAATGTGTCCGCCTGGGAATTGATGAAAATCTCCGAGCGCTCCTTTAACATGGCCCGGGCGTTTAATGCCCGTGAAGGTTTTACCTCCGAAGATGATGTCCTTCCGGAGCGCTGCTTCGAGCCGATGGAAGGTGGAACACTAAAAGGACAGGCCATCGACCGCGAGCAGTTTTATGAGACCCGAAATCTGGTTTATGACATGCTTGGGTGGGATCGCCAATCGGCTGCTCCGAAACGCTGGAAACTCTACGAACTCGGACTGGATTGGCTGGTGGAGGATCTATAAAAGCAGAGACTTTTTAAAAAATGACTGTATCCGACCAAACACAAAACCGCCGCTCTCAGAAATCAGTAACGGTGCGTGTGAAGCTCTGCGATTTTCTTTCTAAGTTAAGCCGAGAAAACGATTTCGACATGCCGATTCCGGCCGGGTGCACAGCGGCTGATTTTATTCAGCATTTAACCCAACGTCTGGGAAATGATTTTCGCAAAGCGCTGCTCGATAGAGACGGTAAGCCCCACCCGGATTATGCGATTGTGATCAATACTGATTTAATTCCGGCCCAACAGCTAGCCGATTATTCAATCAAGGAAAATAGCAAACTCAGCATAATTCCCATTGCCGGGGGTGGATGAGTTCAGTTTGCCATCGGATTAATTCTTCCATTTTCATCAAAACTCAGCTGCAGGACTCGATTATCCACACTGATGTTTAAATTCGTCTCGAGCTCCGGCAAAATTGCCTCGCTGGCCCAGAAAGTATCCAGTTTGCTGGTATTGATAATACGCACCATGCGCGCATTCGCGGGAACCGGTACCCGGGATAGTGCGGTTTCAACGGCGGCTTCGTCATTTTGGAGAGGAATTGGCATCAGTGCAGATCGGTATATGCCGGAAGTAAAAACATTCAGGTAGGTGGCATCCCAATCAATTTGGTCAATCACCCTGCGGGTGGTCAAATCCGCCATGCCGATCCCGCAAGCATTTCCATGTGATTGCGGCGTCAGGTTCAAAACGATGAGATAGCGAAAATCAGGTTGGCGCTCACCGCCCTCCCGCCGCCAGAATCCGGTTACATTAGGATCCATTCCGGTCCCGCTGACATTTTTTCCGATCTCGTCTATCAGCAGGATATCCAGATTATCCATGGGCAGTTTCGGCAGCAACGTCCAGGCAATTTTTAGAAATTCGCGATCAACTTCCTCAAATTCTTGAGGTCCCACAAGCCTAATGGTGTGCGTCCCACCGGCGGCATTCTCTGTAACCGCCAGACCGCAAAGAACAGAGGATTTCTGCATAATTAGCCGGGCCGCCGGCACGATGGTTTTGCCTAAATCATATTTATGCATATTGGTCGCACCTTTTTGGCGACCGCAGCCGACGGCTAAAATCTTACACAACCCGGACTCTACATCTGCGCGAAAGGCCGTGTGCGGTTTTACCCGGTTAATGACCACGATGTGATCCGCCGCCAGGGCGTCTTGGGCAAAGAAAACTTCAGCACCCGTCTCAACATGCCCCAGGGAAACCACATCCATGCTCGAAACAATCGGGGCTTTGACAGCTTTTTCGGTAATCCCGAGATCCGCCAGAACCTGACGTTGTCCCTCAGCGGTCCCGCCCCCATGCGACCCCATGGCTGGAATAACAAAGGGTTCGAGCTGCATCGCCCGCAGACATTCAACCACTGTTTCAACCAGTATCTTGAGGTCGTGTGTGCCCCTGGATCCAACGCCGACAGCAACACGCTGACCCGGGCGAATCTTTGCCCCGGGTTTGAAATTCGCAAATTCATCACGGACGGCCCGGGCAACATTTTTAATAGATGTAACATCGAAACGCTGTTTGACTCGAAAAAATTTCGGATAGTCCATTGGTTTCATTCTCTTAATCAAAAAGGTTTACTGAAATCTAAGTCATGACCGCCCCGGAGGTCAATAACAACCTTATCGCATCCAAAATTTTTTGAGCGAAGTTTATCTCTCTTTCAAATCGCCCGGCGAACAAAAGATTTACACTGCCGGGTAAAGTCAATCAGTGAATCAAGTTTGCCTCGGGCAGCATCGGAATCGATGGATTCCCTGGCCCGCTCAATACCCGCCTGAAAGCTTTCGTCAAGACCGGCCGCTACAAAAGCTGCGGCGGCGTTCAACAATACCACATCTCGTTTGGGCCCGACTTCTCCATTCAACATCTTTTGGATAATGGCGGCATTCTGCCGGGCATCCCCGCCCCGGATGGTTTCGGGATCAGCGCGCTTGAACCCATGCTCCTCGGGCGTCATTTCAAAGGTTTTTATCTTGCCGTCTTTGAGCTCGGAAACCTGCGTGGCGCCGCAGATACTAAACTCATCAAAGGTCTCTTCACCACAGACGACAAATGCCTGCCGGGTTCCGAGTCTTTGAAGAACCGCTGCCATCTTCTCGGTAAGCAGGGGATCATAAACACCCAGAACTTGGGCGGTTGCTCCGGCCGGGTTCGTCAAGGGCCCCAAGAGGTTAAAAATAGATCTGAGTCCGACTTCCTGCCTGGGGACTGCCACGGCTTTCATGGCCCCGTGAAAGAGCGGCGCATACAAAAAACCGATTCCGACATCCTGGATACATTTTTCTACATCAGCATGGTTGATATCCAGATTAACGCCCAAACTGACCAGTACATCGGCGCTGCCACATTGTCTGGAAAGCGCCCAGTTGCCATATTTAGCAACGTGAAGATCCGCACCGGCAACCACAAATGCGGTCGCGGTGGAAATATTAAAGGTGTGGGTGCTGTTGGCCCCATTGCCGTGGGTGTCCAGGATAGTTTCCTCCTCGACATTGATCTCATCGCGATCAATATTGATCGACGGGCGTTCGAGTTGGATTTTGTGGGTCTTGGCCCGTATGGCTTTAGCGCCTGCGGTAATCTCGTCCACCGTCTCGCCCTTTACCCGCAGGGCCGTGATAAATGCGCCGACCTGAGCCGGAGCGGCCATCCCGGCTAAAACCATCTCCATGACCGATTTCATTTCTTCCCCGGTAAGGTCGTTTCCTGTGACTACTTTTGCGATCGCCTGTTTAATCATGATTCAATACCTCCTTGTGTGTAAATGTAAAAGGCCGTGGGATCAAAGCCCCGCGGCCTTTTAGCACACATCAAAAAAAAGCCGCGGGCTCCTCGGGAGGAGGCCCATGGCTTTTAACTATAATTTATTGTTAATCTACGCTGGATGGGCACAACTCCCTTTTGGAGATGCGCCACCACCAATTACCACATGAGACATGCATGTATGTTTTTTGCTGTGGATTCATTCTGTTTTTCTTTAAAGGGAGGCTGTGAAAATGTCAAGTAAAATTTAAAAAGCGCTTGACAACCGCCCTGAATATAATTAGTAGTGTTGGAGTTAAACTAAGGCACAATAATGGAAACGACAAAAGACAATATCAATCAAGCCCGGCAATTCTTCTTTTATTATTTCTACCGGAGGGGTCTGCCCATGGGCTGAGTAATCATCTAATTTGATTCTAAGTCGCGGGCAACCTCAAGCTCGCGGCTTTTTTATTTTTTTAAGGCCGTGAGTTAAAGATAAAACTCACGGCCTTTTTTATCGATTGTACAAAAACGATGATGATAGACCTTGAAAGGATCGCTAAAATGAAACCAACAGACGATTTGCGAATTAAGGGATATAAGCCGCTTATCGCACCTGGAATATTAAAGCAGGAAATTCCGATCAGCGCCAAAGCCAACGAAACGGTCACTTTGGGAAGGGAAAACATCGAAAGCATTTTGCAAAAAAAAGATCGGCGCCTGCTGGTGATTGTGGGGCCGTGTTCCATCCATGATGAAAACGCGGCCCTCGAATACGCCGCCAGACTGAATTCCCTGCGCAAGCAGGTGGCCGAAACCCTTTTGGTCGTCATGCGGGTTTATTTTGAAAAACCCCGGACCAGCGTTGGATGGAAGGGGATGATCAACGACCCCTTTCTGGACGGCACCTGCGACATGACGGCAGGACTTCGCAAAGCACGCAACCTTTTAGGGCAGATTACGGAAATGGGCCTGCCCACCGCTACCGAGATGCTGGATACGATCACGGCTCAGTATGTTGCCGATCTGGTCAGCTGGTCGGCCATCGGCGCCCGCACCACCGAGTCCCAGACCCATCGTGAATTGGCCAGCGGTTTGTCCATGCCGGTGGGATTTAAAAACAGCACCGACGGCAATCTGTCATCGGCCATCAATGCGTTGGTAGCGGCACGCGCGCCGCAAAGTTTTCTGGGAATCGATCAGGACGGAAAGACCTGTGTGGTCAACGCCGCCGGCAATCCGTGGGTGCATATTGTGTTAAGAGGTGGCAAAAGACCCAATTATGACCCGATTAGTCTGGAAGAAGCGCGTCTGAAGCTGATCGAAAAAAACTTGCCGGAAGCGATCATGGTGGATTGCTCGCATGCCAATTCGATGAAAAAATACCAGGGACAGGCGGTGGTCTGGAAAAGTGTCATTGGCCAGTATCTGGACGAAAACGAAGCCTTGATCGGTCTGATGCTTGAAAGCAATTTGTATGAGGGCAATCAGAAATTTACCGGTGATGTTTCGTCACTCAAATACGGTGTCTCCATCACAGATGAATGCATTTCTTGGGAGACCACTGAACAGTTGATTCTATGGGCCCATGAAAAAATT
>JASFIU010000104.1:0-11450 GCA_050122495.1 Desulfobacterales bacterium
TCTGTCTGGCTTTGATGTCACGAAAACCTTTTCACCCTGAGTTGATAAAGACGCACAAGATGTTAGCAGAATATAACACATCAACAAGACAATAATTCTTTTCATTTACTTACCCAAAATTGTTTTTGCCGTTTTTGAAATCCAGCACCCTCACAGTGTTCACAGAAGCCCTTTGTTTTTGATACCTTCTGCACGCAACCAACGGTACAAGGCCAGGACATCTGGATCATTTTCGTAACCAAATATGGTGAACAGAAACAAAGCCGCCCCTGTCAAAAACATCGTCCGGTCACTGGGAATAAATGGAAGCCCCTTTAAACCGGCGTCGGTGGCAACATCTGCAATATGGACATGAATCGAATTTGCCTGAAGGTCAATTTTATCTAAAAGCCAGGTCAGAGCTGCATCTATCTGCACAGTGGATGATCGCACAGTCAGATGAAGCCCGAACAGTCGGTTTATGGTTTCAAGCGTGGTGTGATGCCATGATCCATCAGGCAATTGATCTGCCAGAAGCGCGGCTACCGTTTTCTCAGAGTCAACTTTCCACTGGGGCTTTTGGCCCTCTCCAAGCCACCTTTGTCGGGCATAAAGGCCCGCAGGCGTCTTGCTGAACCGAAATACTTGATAGGGATCATAGCGAAGTTTCATATCGCTAGTGATTTTTCTGTTTGGCACGCATTCAACGTTAAATTGAACGCAGGAAAAGATAACCCGGTTTAACAAAAAATTGTGATCAAAGGAGAGGCTAAATTGCCTCTCCTTGATGCTTGCTAGCCGCCAACTTCACCAGGGGACAGATCCCGCCAGGCACGGTCTACGCTGCTGCCGATGGTGCCGAAGAGATCATCGAGATCGTTTTTTATCGGCGACCAGTCAGATGGGCACTCGGTTTCAAGCTTCTCTACGCGCATCTGTGCCGTGGCAACTTCCTGCTCAAGTTGTCCGATAAATGGCATTATCTTTTCTTTCTCATCGGTTCCATAACTGTCGGCGACCTTTTTCATCGCTTCGAGCTTCTCTTTCCAGGCTGTCACTTCAGCCAGCATTGCTTTGCAATAGTCTTGTACTTGCATGTTCAATCCTTTCTCTAAGGGTTAATGTAAATGTCGCTGAAATTCTGGCTTCACCATAACGTTCAGCATCTCACTTTGCCGGATTCTCTCTTGAGCTGAGCGAATATTTCGTAGATAGGGTTGATCTTCACCCATATGGCTTCGGTAAATATAAGAATTCGTTTTTTGAAAGCAAATCAAAAAACGAAAAAAATTGCACGGGATTAAAACGACTCAATATTCCATCACATGAACTCGCAAAAAATGCAACCGCCTGATTGCCATGGCGTGTAAAAAAGCCTTGGAAGCACCAAACACGCCCTATGAGGACCTGGTGAAGCCTGCGGATGCTACCCAAGTCCTATATTTCAGGCGATTTTGTTTTTTGAGACGTTCGTCTGAGCTTGGAAGGGTCATAGCCTTTTGCCGGCAGACGGGCTAAAATATTCTGGTACAGCGTCCTGTCAATTGTCGGGGTACGACTGAGGATCCAAAGGTATTTTCGTTTTGGCTCGCCGACCACAGCCCACTGGTAATCATCATCGAGATCGATAATCCAATAGTTCCCCTTGAAGGGCCAGAAAAACCAGACCTTCAGCTTTGCATGAGTTTGCTCGTCGACAACCTCGGCTTTGCCCACAGACTCTTTTAGCGGTCCATCCAAGCGATCTTTATGACAACGATTCACAACCCGAATCTTACCATCGGGCAGTTCGCTGTACTCGGCTGTGGATGCCACACAGCCCTTCTGAAACCAGGCAGGGTAGCTGGCGATTTCGTACCATTTACCCAGGTATCGATCAAGATCTACAGAATCAACAACTTCAAGTTCAGGTAAATCCGAATATGCTGCTGTACTCAATAGAAGAAATGCGATTAGACCATATCCATAAAGCATTCTTTTCATTTTCATCTCCGGTATGATGCTTACCAATGAGAATTTAAAGTGATTTCTGCAATTGATAAAAGCTTGTGTGCTGTGACCAAAGATAATGCGGCTATTGCTTATGACAAGCTTGGGCTTCGGATGAGCGCTTTATAAAGGATTAGGCACTGCCAGAGGCGGGGGAGCGCGCTAATTTTCAGATTTCAGCGCATATAAGATTTAGATCATGTTTCTCATCGGCATTTGAATTTTTGGGGTCTTTTGTGTATTTAGAATCTTGAGATGTTTTATTTTGGCTGAAGCCGGATTAAATGACTTGGGTCTATATCAGAAGATAAGCGGCAAGGAGTAAAAGCCGAATGAGCTTTAACTTTGCAATTGTGGGCGGTGGTCTGACTGCAACGGCTATGCTTTATCGGTTCGTTGAGCAGGTAGGGCAAGAAATGGATCGCAGCTTGTTGGACCCTTCTGAAATTAAAATTCAGATATTTGAGAAGCAGGAAGTCTTCGGACCCGGCTTTCCCCATTGTGATCGGAATGTGCTGCCATTTCATATCACCAACATGTGCGCCAAGGACATGGGTATACTGTTGGATAATCCTGCGGATTTCCAAGACTGGGTGAATATTCATCAAGATAAATTAAAAGCGCCTTTTGGGCCCATCGATGATAAAGTCGAAAATCATAGCCAATGCAACCATTACCCGCGCGCAATCATGGGCGAATATCTGAAAGACAGATTTCAAGAAGCACATCAAAAAGCGCTGGCGCTTGGCCTTGTAGTGGAGCTCCATTCGCGGTCAGAGGTTATTGATTTGGCGGAGAGACGCGATAAATTAGAACTGACCGTAAAGCGCCTTTCAACCGGATCAACTTTCGCATGCATTGCAGACCGTGTGCTGCTGGCAACAGGGCACTGGTTTGAAAAAAAAGAACAGGATAACTATTTTCCATCACCGTGGCCTGCCAAAAATTTGATTCAAAAGATTCCCGAGGGCGAAAAGGTTGCTGTCATCGGAACAAGTTTGAGTGCTATAGAGGTTGTATTGACGCTCACTTCAGATGGAGATTTTATTCGCGATGATTCAGGTAACCTGAATTATGTTCCCTCCCCAAATCCAAGACGGTTTGCGCTCTATTCAAGAAGAGGACTGTTGCCGAAAGTCAGGGGCAGGATGGGGAAGTACCGGAACAAATTTCTGACCCGTGAAAAAATAGAACGCCTGGCCGTCAAAAACCAAGGGTATTTGACGCTTAAAGCCGTATTTGAGTTATTAAATTTAGAGCTGAAAGCTGCATACGGCCGCCCAATTAACTGGGAAGCAGTCGTAAATCCGGGGGGACCGCCAGCAGATCTCTTACAACAATATTTGGAAGATGCCATAAATGGCGACGGGCCGGGTGGTGAACTCGTGTGGCAAACCGTCCTTCATCAGTCCTTTGATATGGTCCGAGAAATTTATCTGAGGCTGTCGCTGGAAGATCGAGAGCGTTTCGATAAAACGTACACCTCGGTCTTTTTTACACATGCGGCAACCCAGCCATCCATCAATGCTGAAAAAATGCTGGCGCTTATGAAGTCCGGGCTGGTTGAGGTATTTAAACTGGGAAGAAATTATCAATTTGTTAAAAATGACACAAAAGACGGCTGGGAGTTTATCTATCAGGATTCTAACGGTAGGACAAAAAGAGATGCTTACCGATATGTGGTGAATGCGCGCGGGCAGGCAAAGTCGATTCAGACAGATTCATCCCCTTTAACGAAAAGCCTGCTTAAACGGGGCATCGTTCAAAATGAAGAAACCCAGCCCGGTCAGCCAGAAAATAGACAAGGCAACCGATCCAACCAGAAAGCGAAAACGAAATTGCAAACCTATAAGACCGGAAGCATGCGGATAGATCCGGAGACCCATCATGTTATGCGGCAGGTTTCTGACAATATGTCCACAAAATCAAAAGCCATTTATGCTGTCGGTGCGATGACGAGAGGCCAGATAATCGACGCCAGTATGGCCCACGGAATTGTGCAGTCAACGGCCAGAATTGCAAACAGCTGGGTTGATGACTTAAAGAGATTCAAGATAAAAATAAACTAAGGTGCCGCTATGAAGAAAAAAATGCGTGTCATGACGGAAAAACCCCTCAATGCCGAAACCCCGATCGAATCGCTTCGCTCCTGGACAACAGATAATGCGGTGTTCTTTAAGCGCAATCAGGGTCAGATTATGCAAAGACCGATCAAGCTTTCATCATGGAAGCTGAGCATTGACGGTCTGGTTAAACACAAACTTAACTTGAGCTTTGAGGAGATCCGGCGCATGCCAAAAGCGCAAGTGGCCAATACCCTGGAATGCTCCGGCAACAGTCGCTCTTTGCTCACCGAGAAAGCCTCCGGCAATCCCTGGACGGTTGGCGGCGTGGGCAATGCCATCTGGGGCGGTGTTTGGCTTAAGGATTTGCTCGCTAAAGCGGAACTAGAAAAGGATGCCCGGCATGTTAATTTTGAAGGTTTTGATAAGCCTCTGGGAAAAGCAGGAATAAAATTTATCCGCAGCATTCCGCTGGAAAAGGCCATGGATTCCACCCTGCTGGCCTACGAAATGAATGGACAGCCCCTACCGCTCAAACATGGTTATCCCCTGCGGGCGCTGGCTTTAGGCTGGACCGGCGCCAACTGTGTCAAGTGGCTTCGCAAAATCAAGGTGCTGGATCAACCGCATGAAGGTTTTTTCATGGACAGGGTATACCGCGTCTTTCAGAAAGGCGAAGATCCAAAAACCGGTGAGGTGGTTAAAGAGATCAACATCAAATCGATTATTTTTGAGCCTGTAAACGCGGAAACACTTCCGGCAGGCATTGTGCCGATTCGCGGCGCCGCGTATGCCGGTGAAGTCAGTATTCAAGCGGTCGATGTATCAGTTGATAACGGCCAAACGTGGCAACCGGCAAGATTTATCGGCCCTGATGAAACCTATGCCTGGCGACATTGGGAGTATTTGTGGGAAGTGCGTCAGACCGGCGAATTTACGATTATGGCCCGCGCAACGGATACCGCAGGGCGCCAGCAGCCTGAAAGGGCCTACTGGAACGCACTGGGCTACGGGAATAACGGCGTCCGGGAACACGCCATCGCTGTTAGGATCATATAAGTCAGTCGGCAAATAAGCGCGTTCTCGGTTCATCTGTGCGGCCGCCCAAATGCAGCGCCCTCGAAAATCAAAATAGTTGCTCGTCTAGACAGCGTCGCGGTCAAAATTTAATGGCATTTACATGACCAATTTAGCTTACATACCTCCAATAGCCGGAGCCAATCCGACTTGATCCCCGTCGGATAGTACTGTGTCTAATTCAACTTTTCGGCTATTTACAAAGGCGACCTTCACGTCTTCATGGTCAAGCCCCGCGTGTTTGATCAGATCATGAACCGTTTGACCGTCAGGCAAATCATACGGGGTGCTGCCCTTGTAATCGCATGAATCCTCATCGGCCAGGTTTGCAAAGCATTTCAGATTAACTTTCATGATTACCTCCCATTTTATTCTGTATCTCAAATTTAACTTATTCAGAACTGTAATCACGTTTTCATTTTGTGCAATAGACAATTCTAAAAACGCAATAAGGGGTAGACCTCTCATTCGGTATGCCGAAAAAAAGTTCGACAGGGCCTTTGAATTTTTAGGCTTGTCGGGGATGTCGACCGGACTTATGTTTTTTATTGTTTCCAATGCGGTATCCCAAAATTCGTTCTTTTGCGATTCATTTAACATGTGACTAACGGTAAATCGAAAGGTTGACGATGAAGAATACCATCCAAGCCAAATCACGCGGAGCGCTATATGGTTTGTGCATCGGCGATGCACTGGCAATGCCGGTTCACTGGTATTACAACCGCCAGGCCCTGGATCAGGATTACGGCCGGGTGACGGACTACCTGGCACCGCGCAATCCCCATCCGGACAGCATCCTGTGGCGCTCCAGCTACAAAGCGCCAAACGCAAAAGGTGAGATTCTGCACGATCAAGCCCCCTACTGGGGGCAAAAAGAAATTCATTATCACCAGTTTCTTAAAGCGGGAGAAAACACCTTAAATGTCAAGATTTGCCGGCTGCTCATTGACTCGATAAACCAAAAGGGCGCCTATATAGGTGACGATTTTTTAAAAAGATACATCGCCTTCATGACCATTCCGGACAACCATCAGGATACTTACATCGAGGAGTGCCATCGCAATTTCTTCGCAAATTATGCCAGGGGCCTTCCGCCAGACAGATGCGGTGTCGAAGAAAAGCATATTGGCGGTCTGGTCGGAATTGTTCCCATCGTTGATTTTTATTTCAACCGGCCCCGTCAAGCCCGCGAGGCCGCCTTGGCCCACCTGGCGTTGACCCACCCCGGTTTCAAAATGAAAACTGCCGGATCATTGTTGATTGATCTTTTGCTGAAGTTGCTTAACGGTGCCCTGTTGGAAGAAGCCATCATCGAGGAAATTGAAAAACAGCAAAATCCCTTGCTTGGACATCCATTTCTGAAATGGCTCGATGATCCTGACGACTGGGTGGTGGGTCCGCGCTTCAGCACGGCCTGTTATGTTGAGGACTCAATGCCGGCAGTTGTTTATCTGGCATTAAAATACCACGATGATCCGGAAAATGCGCTGATCGCGAATACCAATCTCGGCGGGGACAACGCCGCGCGCGGGGCGGTGCTTGGAGCGCTAATGGGGGCATCCTATGGCATTGAAAAATTTCCACGTCGCTGGATTGATGGACTCGTTGAACCATTGCCGGATATTTTGCACACTTAATATTACGCTATCGAAAATCCTATTGCTGTGTTGTTGAAATCGATTCCGTTGTTTGTGCCAGGTCTTTGATTACCGCCTCGGCGGCATGGCGGCCGGAAAGCAGCGCCCACTGGATGCCCGGAACGCTTTGGTACTCGCCGCAAACATAAATACCCGGCTTCACAGGTTTTGATGGACCGGTGGGGTCCGGCATGGGCGGCGGCTGGGCGGGCAATGCATGGGGGATTCGGTAGGTTTTTAAATGACGCCACTTTTCAACCATGGATCCGAACCATTCGGTGAGTTCTTTTCGCACCAATGATTCGGCAGTCGTGTCGTCCAATGCTAAATGCCCGATCAACACCACAGATATCAGCGCTTCTCCGGCCGGCGCATATGAGCTCGCGACGACACTGGGCACGGTCAGGCTGTTGATCACGCCAGTCCCTTCGCCATTTAGGATGAGATAGGGATCATTGATGGGCGCTTTTGGGGCTGCAAAATAGAGACACAATTCACCGTGAGAGTTCATCGATGCCGGTTTTCCCAGCAAGCGCAGCGTCTCCGACCCATCGGTCGCCAACACCACTGCGCGGCACTTAAGTGTTTGTCCGGATGTTAACACCGCACCGCCCGGATGGATCGATTCGACCCGGGCTCCGGTCCTGATCATTTCCTCCGGTAGATCTTCGGCCAGCTGGCTGGCGATGGCTCCCATCCCCTGCCCGGGCAAAGCAACATCACCCTCGGCAAAGACGCGCAGAACGTATTTGAACACATTGCTGGATGCCCCAATCGCCGGATCAAGGCAAACGCCGCCAAAGAACGGCTTAAAGAATCGCTCGATCATTTTTTCGGAAATCCCCTGGGACTGCAGGTATTCGAGCGTCGTCATATCCGGGTTCTGAAACAGATTTGAAATAGTTCCCCGCCGGGCGCTGGATGCTATTCGAATCATCCGCAAACGGTCTGTAAAGGTGCCAACCGGCGCTGTCAGGGAGCTCCAAATGTCTCGCGGACGACGCCTGGGATCAGAGACACGCATAAATTTGCCCGCCGCCCGGATAATCGCTCCCGGGACAAACGGTTTCAACTCGAGGCGATGGTAGTCTAATTGGCGACGGGCCTCGGGGTATGCGGTTTGCAATACCTGGAATCCGTGGTTTAATAAAAACCCGTCCAGCACATCGGTTTTCAGGCGCCCACCGATCCGCTCGTCTGCCTCAAGGACCACAAAGGATACGTTCTTCTTCATTAAGTGTCTGGCACAGGACAAGCCTGCAAGGCCGGCACCAACGACAACGACCTCAGCATCTGTTAATTTCATCAAAACCTCCAGTTAGGATATGCAAGGACAGTTATCGGTGTTCACGGATTAAAATACCGGCCACCGTGTGCGCATACAGATTCGGCTGTTTGTCCTTATCGATTTTGCGCAGTTCATCGATTTGCTGGTTCAGAGTTAGAAAGGCTTTGGCGATATGTTGATAATCCGAAAAAAAATGCCGCATTTCATCCCCCAGTGCCGGATCAATGGAGAGTGATTCTGGAAACCAATCGCGCGGTTTGCCTTCTTTTTGTCTCAAAACGTTCAAATAGGCCGCAATGAAATCACCGTAAACCTGAAATACGTGTTGAACCAATTTATTTGGAAAGGTAGAAATCTCTCCCAGTCTTTGTGCGATGATGGCTTCGCAGAGTCGCTGGATTCGGCGATCCGTTTGCGTTGGGTTCATGGCGTTTTCTCCGATAACACGGCTTCTAACTTTAAGGTTAGGCTTTAAGCGCAACGATTAGCAACCCATAAATTTGCCGCAGTTCATCACCGGCAGAGGGCGGTGTTTGGCTTTGCCAAATATTTGCCACAGCGCTATCGGGCACGCCCAATTGTTGGCACAGCAGCCGGGCCTGATGCCAGGTGGGCAGCCATATCAGCTTTTCAGCAATCGCTTCATGGCTGCCGAATATGTCAATAAACCTCGGCAGGCTCAGAATGAAATAAATTCTGTGGGGAAATGGAGATTCGGCCTTGATATGCTTATCCGGGTCCCATACGAAACATCCCACATGCGGTCGCCAGGGTATCCCCAGTTGTTTTAATTCGTTTGCCAGGCGGCAGGTTTGGGTGTCGAAAACGACAGGTGCTAGATCTCTTTGCGAATTAAAGGGTATGGGATTCATTTTAGATATATTCTCCTTCAGTATGCCAATTAAGTGATTGATGCCTTCCGCTCTGCCGGGGAAGTTTTTTAATGCGGACCAAATAATCGTCTGTAAGCTGCCGGGCGTACCGGGTTTTAACACGGCGGATCAACGGAAAAAGTCGATCACAATCTTCCAAAGTCAGCAATTTGACCGTGCGGATACAGGCGAGTTCGTTGCGAATATGCGGAAACCTTTCCAAATCGGCCGACATTTCTTCTTTTTCAACCAGTTTCGAATAGATCAAAGATCGCGCTGCAAGCAACTCTTCTCTGAATGTTCCGTGAGTTTTGGGATGAAATATATAGGTAAGTGTCAACTGATCACCGGGGCCAAACAGGTGCCCTTTGACGCCAAGGATTTTCAGCGCTTTACGGGCTAAAAATATGGGTTTGAGTTGAAGCGATTCCGGCAGTCTTTTTTTTAGCAGATGATACAACGCCAGATGAATCACACCGGCTTCGATGAATGCAGAGGATCCTTTGTTTAATTCAGCGGCCAAGGCCCGGGCCCGCAGGCTGTCACGCAGTCGAAATCGGGCCGCATCACAGCGCGCAAACCGGATGATGGCCTCAATGGCGGCCTTAAATGAACCGTTCATCACGACCTGATAGTAATCTAAGAGTGCCTTGGTGGCATCTCGCTCTGCCTGATACACCCGATGGTGAACCGAGTCCGGCTGAAGATCTTTAGGCCGATGCCCCTGTGAAAAAAAGGTATGAATCGCCAGAAGATGTTCTAAAAACGGCTCCACTTGAATAATTTTCTTGCCTTTCTGATAAAGATCGCGCAAGAGGAGACACATGCGGTGGCTAAATTCCGGGTATTCGACCTCGGCGGGCAACAAATAGTCATCAATTGACAGGTCGCCTTGAAGCATTTCTTGTAATCCGTTTGCCGGGGGTTCTTCCAGGAAAATGACATCGTGGTGATGCATTAAATCAGCTGTTATGTCGATAACTTCCGACCGATGAATTGAAAATCCGATGGTGATGGGTTTCATTGGCTTTCGTGAGTGCGAAGCTCTTTTTGATTCAGATTGCGTTTACGAAAAGATCTTTACAAGTCAATGTAATGAGTTAACGTATAAACAATAATGCGCAGTAAAATAGATTTTGCAAACAGAATTCATACAAAAAGAGGGCGCAATATGGCGATGAGAAGATCTGCCGTTGTTTTTTTGATTTTGGTTAGTTTAACTGTTTGGACGCCCAAGGAGGCATTGTCTATGGATTTAACCAAGTTCCAGTGGAAAAACCGGCTGCTTTTTCTTTTTGCCGGAGATGCCAGCGATCCTTTTTTCAAAAATCTACAAAACCAGATTATGGCTCAAAAAGCTGAAGTAGACGACCGGGATTTGATTGTTTTTGAGTTGCCGTTGCAAGGTCCCGCCCGAATGGGTACGGAACCTTTGGATCGAAAGGAAGCCGATTCGATACGCAATCACTTTGCCATACCCGGCAATACATTCAGCCTCATTCTGGTGGGCAAAGACGGCGGAATCAAACTCAAACGTGAGGATCGGGTTGATTTAAGCGATGTTTTTGGATTGATCGACTCGATGCCGATGCGCCAAAGAGAAATGCGGCAAAAAAATCAATGATTTCGAATTTTCTGAGCAGAGAAAGAATTTAGCATCATTGAAGATGACAGTTTATTGCAGATAAAGAAAACGACAATTTGAGGAAGGTGAATGATGGACGCGAAACATTTTCTTATTGTGGGCGGCAGTTCCGGCATTGGTCTGGAAATTGTCAAAGCGCTTCATGAAAAAGGCAACGAAGTCTACGTGGGTTCACGAACCAATGATCAACTCGCCGAACTCGCCGGCGTGCATCATTTGCCGCTGGATGTGACGGTGGACCCGCTTAATCTCGATGGACTGCCAGACGTGTTAAATGGAATCGTTTATTGCCCGGGGACGATCCAGCTCAAACCGTTTCAGCGTCTGACAATCGATGACTTCTCAAACGATCTTCAGGTTAATTTTCTGGGTGCAGTGAGGACCATTCAGGCCAGCCTAACCCGTCTAAGAAAATCAAAAACAGGCGCGTCGGTTGTCTTATTCAGCACGGTGGCCGTAAAAACCGGTATGCCATTTCATGCCTCCGTCGCCGGCGCCAAAGCGGCTGTGGAGGGACTTACGCGATCATTGGCCGCTGAATTTGCGCCCCGTATCCGATTTAACGCCATCGCCCCGTCTTTGACCGATACGCCCCTGGCCCAAAATTTATTGGCCAGCGAAGAAAAACGTCAGGCATCGGCGGATCGCCATCCCTTAAAACGGATCGGAACACCGCAAGAAATTGCCGGTTTAGCCGTCCATTTACTCTCAGATGCCAGTGCCTGGCTGACCGGTCAGATTATTCACATCGATGGAGGCATGAGCGCTTTGAGAACCTTTAGATAAAGGGAATTCCGATGGTGCAAAAAGTTTTGGTTACCGGAGCTACCGGATTTATCGGCATCGAAGTCTCCCGACAACTGGCAGAGCGGGGAATGCGCCCCCGGCTGATGGTCCGTC
>JASFIU010000105.1:0-11416 GCA_050122495.1 Desulfobacterales bacterium
GGGAAACGCTGAAGAGGCCGGGTATGCATATGTGTTCTGGCAATGGAGTCATTTGGATAGGGGTGATTGCGACCGCGTCCTTGCCTTAAGGGAAGACGTCCTTCGCATGGTGGAGCAGCAGTTTAACTTACGCTGGCATACGTATGCGCTGTGTGCGGCCGCAAGGGCCTATGCATGTCTCGGCCGCTGGGATGAGGCGGAGGAAGAAGCTCAAACGGCGTTGAGAATAACCGAGGAATTTTCAGACAACAGCCTGATCTCTATGGTCGCGTGGAACTTCTCGATCGTCCATACCTGGAAAGGGGATCTGGCACGGGCACTTGAATATGGCGAGTTGGCGGTCCAGAAAGCGCCAACACCTGCCGAAAAAGCGTGGGCGCAGAGAAGTCTTGGATGGGCCTGGTGCCGAGCAGGCGAGACAACCAGAGGAATTGAGCTTTTGACGTCAGTGTTACCGATTTTTCGAGCCGGGCGGTTCATTAATAGTGAAGTTCCACTTACGTGCTTTTTAGGCGAAGGCTATTGGCTGGCCGGGGAGGACAACAAGGCGCAGCAGTCGCTTGAAAAAGGTCTGGAAATGGCAGAGAAGTGTGGGGTGAAGTATTATGCTGGTTTTGCGCGACGGCTCCTGGGTGAAATCGAGCTTAAAACCAATCCGGTCCGGGCAGCTTCCCACTTTGAGAAAAGCATGGCCGTTCTTCAGGAGATCAAGGCCGAGAACCAATTAGCAATGGCCTTCACAGGCTATGGCCGGTTCCTGAAGAAGCAGAGTGAAATTGCAGGGGCCCGGGAGTATCTAACAAAGGCCCTGGAGATCTTTGAGCGCCTGGGCACCCTGATTGAGCCGGATAAAGTCAGAGAGGAGTTGGCCGGGTTGGTCCAGGACTAAGTAACACAGAGTTTACAGCATAATTCGTAAAGAAAAAATTAAAAGGGGAATCCGTTTCAAACGGATTCCCCTTTTAATATAACCTCAAATTTGAAGCAGCTTTCACCCGAGATTCCGGATTATAGTCTACGAGTCGATATTCATAGCGGGACTTCGGCCGTGCAGGCGTGTGTAGGCTAACAAAAAAACAGAGATCAGAGAATAGAAAATGGAGGACGGAACAGCGGGGATAGGGTAGGGCATCTCTCAACTCGGCTGAGCTCGTCGTGGGCTGTAGTTGCCGGGAGCCAGCAGCCAGAGACGAGGAGCCAGCTGGCCAGTTTAGCGCTGGACAATTTGATTTGAAATGCCTTTGGATTGCAATTCGGTTTTTTGCTTTTCAGCGCCTTCTCTGGTGACAAAAGCGCCCACAACCAGTTGATACCGGTTTTCGGCTCTTTTAAGGACATAGGGTGAATAGCCCAGTCCCTTAAGCCGCTGGACGGTATCTTTGGCTTCATCTTCCGATGGAAAGGTATCGATCAGGTTGGTGAACGGGGTTTTCTTAACGATGGCATTTGAAAGCCGATGCTTCTTTTTTACCGTGAGGGCTTCCTGGCGCGTCTGGTACTGACCCGCAAAAACCCGCAACCAAACATCGCCATTTTTAAATTGAACTTTGGCCACATAAGGGTTCAACCCCACTTTTTGATAATCCGTTATGATTTTGCGGGCGCTTTTCGGCAGACGGCAGCTGGACAACAGGATGGAGTAAGGCTGATGTGATTTCTGTTTCATCGGCACGGCTTCTGTTTTCTGGGCAACTGTCCTGGAAGCATCATCCGGCTGGGCGTCCGGCGCCGCGCTTTTCTTTGTCCGTAAATTACCATCGGGTTGCAACACCAGGACTTTATCTTTTTGACCTTCGGGTTCCGGCGTTTGCTTGGGAGCCAGATCTTTTAATGCGATCAGGGGCTGGGGAATATCGGTTTTCTGCGCTGTGGCTTTGGGACGGGGCGGAATTTTGTTTCGGATAATAACGGGCTTGTTTTCGGCTCCAATGGTGGCGACCTGCATATCGCCTGATTTCGATTTGGTGATATGCCTTAGCGGGCTGTAATGCCAGACCGCATAAACCGCTATAATAATCAAAACAACGCAAGCCATTATGATTACGGTTTTCTTTTTCATGTTCGCATACCTTTTGATATTGTTCGTAAAGAGAGGGCGTGGCAGGCCAAAATGGTAGTATTAAACAGAGTTTATACCCTATTTTGACCCCATTGGTCAAATTGTATTTGTCTCCGCTTCAGAGGTTCTATGTTCAAGGGTTCAAAGGTTGTAGTTCAGGTTGCTGGCAGCTGGCTTCTTGCTGCTGGCCGAACCAGAGACAAGTAGCCAAGAACCGGCGGCCACAAGCCAGGAAGTAAAACCTCTGAACCCTTGAACGCTGAACCTTTGAACCAGGTGACTGACGCTTAGGAATTAATTCACAAGGTGCAGATTACACGATGTGTGCGAAGACTACCAGGGGCGCTTATCTATGTTTGCGGAGGCTGTGGGCCAGGGAGCACAACACGGGAACAACAATCAAGGTTAACAGGGTGGCAAATCCCAGCCCGAAGATTACGGCGACCGCCATGGGACCCCACCATTGGGAGGACTCGCCACCGATGTCCATGGCCAGCTTACGGAAATCAAAGCTAACGCCGGTAGCCATGGGGAGCAGACCCAGGATTGTAGTGATGGCGGTCAGCATCACCGGGCGAAAGCGAACCGATCCGGCTCGCAGTAAAGCTTCGGTTGAAGTGATTCCTCGATCCATCAACTGGTTGATGTAATCAATTAAGACAATGGCATTGTTCACCACCACGCCGGCAAGGCTAATCACCCCGATGCCCGTCATAATAATACCAAAAGCAGTACCGGTGATCAGAAGACCGAGGAAAACACCGATCATTGAAAGCAAAACCGAAACCAGAATTATCAGCGGTGTGATAAATGAATTAAACTGGGTTAAGAGAATGATCAAAATAATGGTGATGCAGGCAAAAAAGGCTTTGCTCAAAAAGGCCTGAGCTTTGGCCTGTTCTTCCTGCTCGCCGGTGAAGCGATATTTATAACCTTTGGGCCAATCGATTCGCTGCTCTAAACGCGCGTCTATATCCCGAATGACGTCATTGGCCAGTCGGCCGGATACGTCGCCGGAGATGGTAACCACTCTTTTTTGATCCAGCCGCATGATGGCCCCGACTCCGCTGCCCAAAGAAACCCGGGCCAGACTGGTTAACGGAATCGGTTCTCCCCGGGGTCCGGATACCGTAATGCGTTTGAGACCTTCGATGGATTTGCGATCGCGTTCGGGCAGGCGCGCGATAATGTCATATTCATCCTTGCCCTCGCGGTAGACACCGGCTTTAACACCATTGATGCCCGCTTTGACCGTGTAGGCGATCGTATAGGTATCCAGCCCCAGCAGGGCCGCTTTTTCCTTGTCAACCCGTACACGGATTTCAGGCTTGCCCTTGACGAAGTTATCTTTCAAATCCACCAGACCGGTGATATCTTTGATTTCCTTGCGTACCCGGGCGGCGAGGGCGCCGAGCATATGGATATCTTCACCGGAGACTTCGATATTAACCGGTGGACCGGTCGGCGGCCCCTCTTCTTCCTTTTCCACCTGCACTTCGGCTCCATGGATGGTGCTTAGAATTTTGCGGCGGACCTCTTTTATAATTTCGGATGAAGGGCGCGAACGGTCGTGGAAATCTTTAAAGTCCAGCACCACCCGACTGATATGGGTCCCGGTTCCCCCCTGGGAGAAGGGATCACCACCGATCGCTCCGATATTGGAAATCACATAGCGGATGTCTTCATACTCGGAGACAATCTTTTCGATCTGGGCCACCAGCTTATCGGAGGTGTCTAAATTGGTCCCTTCCGGCGCTTTGATATTGACATAAGCGCGGCGCGGCTCCGTTTCCGGGAAAAATTCAGTGCCTTTTCCGAAAATCGCAAAGGCCATTATCGCACCGATGAACAATATCGGGGCGCATACCAGGACAACCCAGCGATGTTTCAGGAACCACTTGAGGATATGCAAATAGAGCCGTTTAACAAGCGGTTCGCTCGATTTGGGATTTTTAGATGGGTTATTGATTTTTACCCTCTGATAGCGGGCCGAAAGAACCGGATTGATGACCAGGGCCACAAACAGTGAAGCGCTCAGCGCCATAATCAGCGTTTGGGGTAAATAACCCATGAACTCACCCATAATGCCCGGCCAGAACAGCATCGGCGAAAAGGCGCCCAGGGTGGTCAGGGTTGAAGTGATCACCGGCCAGGCGACCTGATTGGTTCCAACCCGGGCCGCTTCCTGGCGGGATTCGCCCTGCTGCATGTGCCGGTAAATGTTTTCGACGATGACAATGCCATTGTCCACCAGCATGCCCAGCGCCAGAATCAGGGAAAACAAAACCACCATGTTCAAAGTGACGTTGAATCCGGTCAGCAGCGAAAAGGTAATGAACATGGAATAGGGGATCGCCAGGGCAACAAAGATAGCGGATTGACCCCCGATAAAGATAAAAATAACCGCCAATACGAGAATCAGCCCGGAAAGAATATTGTTTTCCAGATCGGCAACCAGCAGGCGGACGTCGTTGGACATGTCGGCGGTCAGGTTGATTATTAAGTTTTGCGGCAGCACCGGGCGCATGTCGTCCACCACCCGCCGGACTTCATCGGCGATGCGCACAATGTTTTCACCGCTGCGTTTGAGGACCGCAATGGTCACACTCTTTTCGCCGTTTATCCGGGTGCGGGTCAAGGGATCTTTATGGGCATCACGGATGACGGCGATGTCCCGCAGATAAACCGGCTTGCCGTCGCGCACAAAAGCGACGATGGAAAAAATTTCGGAGGGATGCTGAAAGTCCTCCGGGACCCGCACCAGGTATTTGCCTTCACCGATGTCCATGCTGCCCCCGGGCATATTCACATTGCTCTGGGTCAACGAGCTAATGATACTGGAAAAAGGGACATTGTAGGCACGCACGCGGTCCAGGTCGAATTCCACGTGGATTTCGCGTTCAAGCCCGCCGGTCAGGCGGGCCTCCAAAACGCCCGGGATGGATTCAATCCGATCCTGAATATCTTCGGCCAGATTCTGCAGGCGGCGCAGGCTTAAAGGTCCCGACAGAACGACCCGGATGATCGGCATGTCGGAAAAATTGACTTCCTTAATTACGGGATCATCCTCCAGCTCGGCCGGCAGGTCGCCTTCGGCCTGGTCCACCTTATCGCGAACCTTCTGCAGGGCATCATCCAGGTCGACCTTGGGCAAAAACTTGATCGCCACGGTGGAAAGACCCTCGGCCGAGGTGGAGCGGATTTCCTCGACGTCATCAATGCCTTTGAGCTTGCGTTCGATGGGAATGGTGATCAGCTCCTCCATGTCCTCGGGGGAGACGCCCTCATAGGTGGTGGTGACAAATACATAAGGGATGGTGATGTCCGGGAAGGATTCCCGCGGCAAAGTGGCATAGCAGTAGAGACCGGCGATTACGATTAAAACCAGCAGCGCCAGGACAGTTGCCTGCCGTTTGAGAGCAAATTGATTGAGAATCATTGCACGCTGACCTTCATTCCGTCTTCGACTTCGGTATGTCCTTTGACAATCAGATGGTCGCCGGGCTTCAACCCACTGGTAATCTGCACCCGATCGCCTTCAATCACGCCGATTGAAACCGTTCGGGATTGTGCCAGACCCTTTTCTTCGACAAAAACCAAGCGCTCTCCGCCTTTGTCCACCAGTGCGAAAAGCGGCGCTACCAGGGCATCGGTAATTATCCGGCGCACAAAGGCCACCCGGCCGATCATGCCCGGCCGGATATCGCCAAGGGGATTATCGATCAACGTGCGCACTAAAAACGTTTTGGTGGCCGGATCGGCTTTAAAGGCCACAAAATCAACCTTGCCGATCAAGTCGCGTTCCGGAAAGGCGTCAATTTTTACCGGCGTCTGTTGACCTACGAGTACGAAGCGAATGTCGAGTTCCGGTACCCGGACATTGATTTTAATCCGGTCGATATTAACGATGTCGGCAATCGGTTTGCCGGTATCGATGAACTCACCGGTATCCACATACAGATGATTAATGATACCGGCAATGGGGGATCGCGGAAATCCATGATTATATTTTACTTTGATCTGTTCTAAATCGGTGGCAGCTAAGGTACGCTGGGTGGCGCTTTGATCGAGCTCCTCTTTGGCAATGATTTTACGTTCGAAAAGCCGCCGCCGGCGCTGGAAAAGATCATCGGCCAATTTAAACTGGGCGGCGGCATGATCCATAGCGGCTTTGAGTGCGGACACGTCGATCTTGATCAGGAGATCTCCTTTGTTCACTTGGTCACCCTCGCGCGGCCCCATCCATTCAATGCGGCCGGCGGTGTCGGCGGCCACCTGGACATCATGCCAGGCTTCGGTTGTGCCTGGCAGATAGATGACATCCCGCATCGGTACCGGTTTAATTTTGACGACTGAAACCGGAACCGCAGCAGGTAGGTTTGAATTGGTTTCGGCGGTGGCCAGGCTTTCTTTATCATCACAACCTGCCGTTAAAAAGCCGGCCCAAAGCAGAACTGCCAAAAATAAAAATGAACATTTCAATTTCATTTAATTTTCCGTCCCTTGTTTTATTCCCTTAAAAGCTAATCGCAGCAGACGTTCGGGGCGCTGCGGGTCCGAGAATTGTGGCTGGACCTGATCCATGTGCAGGCAAAAATCGAGTAGGCTCAGAACCAGATAAGAGGCCTCATCAGCCTCAATTTTTTTGACCTCTCCGCTATCGATGCCCGCGTTATAAATATGACGAACGGCATCGAACATGTGGCGATGAAAACGCGTGAGGTCGTAATCCGGCGCTCCCTGGGGCGGGCCATATATAAGGCCGTAAATCATTTTGTAAAGATTGCGGTTTTGATCGATCCCCGCGTAGATCCTTCGATAAAGAAGAAGCAGCCGTTCCAGTAGATTGCCATCCGACTCTAAAACCCGGGCCAAAAGTTCTGTCTGCAAATTTTCAGCCATCTCCAGAATAGCCAGAAACAGCCCTTCTTTGCTCTGAAAGTAATAATAAAGTACCGGTTTGCTCACACCGGCTTCTTCGACAATTTCACGCACCGATGTACCGGCGTACCCCTTATCGGCAAACATACTGATGGCGGTTTCCAGTAATCTTTCTCTGGCATTGGGCTCCGGAGAGCCGTCCGTATCTTTATGCTTCATGTATGTCCCATCATTTTATGATTGAGATTCCAAAAAGAAGCCTCTGTTTACGTTAAAATATCAGCCTTGTCAAGAAAATTACCTACCGGTAGGTATATTATCACATATTGCCCTGAAAATGCCACCAAATTTAATTGCGGCCCGGGAATGCGCTATTCTCGGAACCCAATTGACGCTTACAGATACGGTGTGAAATCCCATATTATCGGGGCCGCAAATAAGCCCATCGGGACGGTACAGAGCGGATGTGGTGGCGGGCAGTGAACTGGAAAAGTGAAATGGAGCGGGTGCAGGATTCGAACCTGTCTGCGACCTTTTTAGGTCACGCTCCCCCTTGAGCCCCCGCAAATTGGATTTGTTGAGTTGATCAGGGAAAACGGGTTAGGGTTCTCATAGGCGATACCGGTTTAATTGCTAAAAAAGGGGTAACGTGAGAACCCCTCCCCCTTGGCTGAAATAACCGCCTGGCTCGAACTGAACCAAGCTTTAATGGCTGCAGCATCACCAGGCAATATTTGCAAAATGCAAATTATATGCCAACATCATTATTTTAATTTTATATAATGTTATCAGTAAGATAAAAGAAAAACTAAATTTGTTATTTTTAAAATTGGGTAATAATTTACATACTTTTATTACCTTTTGTGCCTAGTGTCATATTGAACAAAAATGTTATCAAAATTGTACGCTAATTTTCGTTGAATTGAGTTTTCAAAACAAAACAATATCGCTTGAAGGCCGGCAGGCCAGGAGGCTAGAAAGCCTGGAAGCTTTGGCGCTTTCAAGCCTTCCAGCTTTATAGCTTCCTATCAAAAAAAGGTACTTTCCTTTAAAGAATACTTCTGGTAATTAGCACCTCTTTGACCAAGTATCGCAAGAATCGGGTGGAAGCATAGCTGATGTGCTACTATATTGTTGCTAAATTTCGATCGTCTTAAACTAAGGTGTTATTTATTGGGTGTTTTCAAATCCCGAACGGCGGGATTACACCGCGTTGTCTTCACCGATTAAGGCACTGCCGTGCCTTTGTATTTCCCCGCCGATGGCGGAAAAATCCAAGCCACCCGCTCCGCGGGTGGACGGTGACCTCATGAGTTCCATGAAACCAAAAGAGTGGTGGCTGCTTATCATCCTTTCAGTGTTCTGGGGCGGTTCCTTTTTTTTCGTGGAAGTCGCCTTGCTCGATTTTCAGCCCTTCACACTGGTTTTTCTGCGTATCGCCATTGCTGCACTGATTCTGGTTGGGGTCGTGTGCCTAACCGGGAAACGCCTGCCCGCGTCTTTTAAAACCTGGAGCGGTTATGCTGTGATGGGGATGCTCAACAATGCGATTCCCTTCAGCCTGATTGTGTGGGGACAGACCCACATCCAAAGCGGTGTGGCCTCCATTCTAAATGCCACCACTCCGATATTTACGGTGCTTCTGGCCCACTTTTTAACCTCGGACGAGCGTCTGACAACCAAAAAAATTATGGGTGTTGTAATCGGATTTGCCGGCGTTTATCTGATGATGAAACCGGAGCTGACAGATGGGTTCAGCTGGCGCGGTCTGGGCCAGGCGGCCGTACTTGGCGCTGCTGTCTCTTACAGCTTTGCCGCCATATTCGGTAAACGATTTAAGGATATACCGGCGGTCGTCAATTCAGCCGGTATGCTGGTCTGTTCCAGCATCATCATGTTGCCGCTGGTCATCATCATCGATTCCCCATGGTCGCTGCGGCCTTCTCTAGAAGCGCTGTCAGCTGTGCTGGGAATTGCTGTCATCAGCACCGCCTTTGCCTACCTTCTGTATTTTCACTTACTGGCCACTGCCGGGGCCACCAATGTTCTGCTGGTCACATTTCTGATTCCAATCAGTGCACTCCTCCTCGGTGTCGGCATACTGGGGGAGGCCCTAAAAATATTGGAATATGCCGGCATGGGATCCATTTTCCTGGGGCTGATCATCATTGATGGGCGCGCATCGAACCTGATAAAGCAGTTAAACCGGCGGCGGGCAACCGGAAAGATACAAGAAGCAGCCTCGAAGGCTGTCAGTTAGAGGATCGAGGGGAAATGGGCGCCAACACCTTTTTTTTATACGGATCAACCGTCATCATCTGGGGTACGACCTGGCTGGCGATTAAATTTCAGCTGGGCAGTGTTG
Organism: Desulfobacterales bacterium; assembly: GCA_050122495.1. Lineage (GTDB taxonomy): Bacteria > Desulfobacterota > Desulfobacteria > Desulfobacterales > JAHEIW01 > JAHEIW01. The sequence continues at coordinate 9,306 of JASFIU010000105.1, forward strand.
ACCCGATGGTTTCGGTTCTATATCGGTTTATTGGTGCCGCGCTGACCCTGGTTTTCTATTGCATGTTGCGGGGCCTGAACATGCGGTTTCGTCTCAAAGACCATATCTTTATGGCCCTGCAGGGTCTGGTGCTGTTCTCCGTTAATTACTGGCTCATCTATCTGGCTGAAGTGCATGTCACCAGTGGTTTGGTTGCGGTGATTTTCTCCAGTATCGTGTTTATGAATATGATCAACGGGGCCGTGTTTCTGAATTCACCGATTCGACTTGTAGTTGTAATGGGGGGCGGAGTCGGTATTGCAGGAATCGTGCTTGTCTTCTGGCCCCAGCTAACGTCTTTCAGCCTTTCTGACAAAGCAGCGCTGGGTTTGGTATTGAGCGCTGTATCGACTTTTATGGCGTCACTGGGTAATATTATTTCGGCCCGCCATCAAAAATATAACCTGCCGGTTATCCAGACCAACGCATACGGCATGGCCTACGGCGCCGGAATTATGGGGGTTATCGTAATGATCCTCGGCAAGCCGTTCAGTTTCGAAACCTCTTTTCCGTATATCAGCTCACTTTTGTATCTGTCCTTTTTCGGAACGGTGGTCGGTTTTGGGTGCTATCTGAAATTAATCGGTAAAATCGGTGCCGATCGTGCGGCATACGCCACCATGCTCTTTCCGATTGTGGCCCTTGGCATCTCAACGGTTTATGAAGGCTACCAGTGGGCGACCCACAATATAATCGGTATGGCAGTTGTGTTGATCGGCAACTGGTTGGTGCTAAACAAAAGATCGTTTGTCACCAGCTGAGGATCTATCAGGTAGATAGCGACCCCGTGATGGAAATATTTGAATATCCATTTCGGGAGATAGGGGCAAGTTTAATTGGGGAGAACGGCCGTATCGATGACATGAATGACGCCTTCCATGATTCAGCTCCAGTTTCAGTTTTACCCCCCTTTGAGGTTTAGCAAAAGATGCAGACGATGAAAAATTTGTTAATATATTGTCTAAATTTTTTTGACATTTAGCAGCTGGCATGTTAATGTCTTGTTATGGAAAATAATCAGAAAATACACCCTATTGGTTTTGTTGCCCTGCAGACCGGACTAAGCACCCATGTTATCCGCGTATGGGAGAAACGGTACAGGGCGGTGCAGCCCGGTCGAACGGCAACCGGCCGGCGACTCTATTCTGAAAATGACCTTCAGCGCTTGCTACTTTTGCAACGGGCCAGCCGGTGTGGTCATCGCATCGGGCAGTTGTCTGAACTGGACGATGAAGCGCTTCAAGGTATTGTCAACAGCAAGGCTGCAGCTGCGCAATTGAATGGAGATGATAAGCAGGAGTCCGCTACGGCAGAAGACTTACTCAACGCCTGTCGCACGGCAGTTCTTGACCTCGATGGCCCGGCATTAGAAGCAGCCCTAAATCGGGCGGCAGTGTTTTTGACGCGGCCCGTTTTATTTGAAGGTGTGGTCATACCCCTGGTCGAGGAAATCGGCAATCGCTGGGCCAGCGGAACGCTAAAAATTATCAATGAGCACCTGGCCACGTCGATCCTGCGTTCGTTCCTATGGGATATGCTCTCAGCATACCGACCGCCTTCTGCGGCACCTAATATCGTTATTGCCACCCCTGCAGCCCAGTGGCATGAATTGGGAGCCCTGATCGCCGCGGTCATCGCCGCAGAAGCAGGATGGGCGGTTCATTATTTCGGGCCCAATCTACCCGCGGAGGAAATCGCCGCCGCCGCAGCTATCAAGCGCGCTGCGGCTGTTGCAATCAGCATCATTTACCGAGCCGGTGAAGCCCAAATGCTGCGTGAAATTAAAAAGCTCCGCCAGTATTTAACCGAAGATGCCGTCCTTATTGTCGGCGGAAGCGGCGTTCGGCCCCACCAGGCGAACTTGAAACAAATTGGCGCATTGCGTGTAAAAGACTTTACGGATTTTCGCGCTATCCTCGCTAAATTGGCTTAAAGCCGCTTTGCATTCGACCTTCCTTAGGGGCCTCAAGTCTGTGCCCGTTTTCAATTAGCTTTGACAAGGTTTGTCCCTGCCTGTTGCTTAAATGCCAATCCTTAAATACGCCTTGACATTAAAAGCCTCCTGATTATGT
>JASFIU010000106.1:0-11407 GCA_050122495.1 Desulfobacterales bacterium
AATGGCGCTGCGGCACAATTTTTCACCGGATGACCCCAAGGCGTTGAGGATATTCAACACCGTTGAACGGTTTCAGAAATTTGTAAATCTGTTCAGCGGCATTCGCATTTTTATCTGGATCATCGGCATCGGGACGATTATCGCCGGAATTGTGGGCATCAGCAACATTATGCTCATATCCGTAAAAGAGCGCACCCGCGAGATCGGCATTCGCAAGGCCCTGGGCGCCACCCCGGCCTCAATTGTGAGTCTAATTTTATCCGAATCGGTACTCATTACGGCTGTGTCCGGTTATATCGGACTGGTCGCCGGAGTGGCGGTCATCGAGCTGGCTTCAGCTTATCTGCCGAAGCTTGACTTATTTCAGCATCCGGAAGTCGATTTTCGGGTCGCCATCGGCGCTCTGGTGCTGCTGGTGATTTCCGGAATGATCGCTGGATTCGTTCCGGCCAGGCGGGCGGCCTCTATACTTCCGGTTGAGGCTCTCAAAGAAGAATAAAATGATATTTGATCGCGATAGCTGGCATGAAATTTTCAGCACCCTGAAAAAAAACAAATTGCGATCGTTTATGACGGCTTTTGGGGTGTTCTGGGGAATTTTCATGCTGATCGTCATGCTGGGCGCCGGCAATGGTCTTTATAACGGCGCCATGAACCAGTTCAACCGGCTGGCCAGCAACAGCGTTTTCGTCTGGACCCGGACCACAACCATTCCTCACAAGGGGTTCCCGCGCGGGCGCAAATTCTATTTTAAAAATGACGACATCAAGGCCCTGCGTCAACAAATCCCTGAAATCGAATACATTGCACCCCGCAATCAACTCGGCGGGCACCGGGGGGTCGCCAATGTGACCCGGGGTTTGAAAGACGGTGCCTTTGGGATTAACGGCGACTATCCGGAAATCATCCACATCAAGCTGATGGATATTATCGCCGGGCGATTTCTCAATCTCCTGGATTTAAATGAAAACCGAAAGGTGGCGGTTATCGGTACCCGGGTCTTTGAAGTTCTATTTGAACCCGATCAAAACCCCATCGGGCAATATATTGAGGTCAAAGGCGTGTATTTTAAAGTCATCGGCCTTTTTAAATCCAAAGGGGAAGGCGACGAAGCCGATGAAGATACCCAGACCGTTTATATTCCGTTTACAACATTCCAGCAGGTATTCAATTTCGGTCAGCGTGTCAGCTGGTTCTCGCTAACATCGATAAAGGGCGTGCCGGCATCTGAAGTTGAGCGGAAAACTGTGGCCCTGTTGGCAGACCGGCACCAGGTATCGCCCGACGATGCCCCGGCCTTCGGCCGCTATAATACCGAAAAAGAATTCAATCAAATGGTCAACCTGTTTGCCGGGATTAAATTCCTGACCTGGTTTGTGGGGATATTTACCTTAATTGCCGGTGTGATCGGCGTTAGCAATATCATGCTGATTGTGGTTAAAGAGCGCACCAAAGAAATCGGCATTAGACGGGCCGTCGGCGCTACACCTTTTGGGATTGTGGGGCAGATTGTTCTGGAATCCATTTTACTGACCACCGTTGCCGGCTATTTTGGTTTGGTTGCCGCGGTGGGTGCGGTTGAATTTGTTGCCACCGCGTTGGAAAGAACCGGATCTCGGGCTGAATTTTTTAAAAACCCGGAGATTAACCTGACCATTGCTCTGTTTGCGCTGGGTATTCTAATTCTATTCGGGGCGCTGGCTGGTTTGATACCGGGCAAGCGTGCGATTGGGGTGAGGCCGGTGGAGGCGATTCGAACCGAATAAACGATGGTGTCAATCGCTTCATCTATTGTCCGCTGGCTTTGTTGCCCCGCAGGCGCGGGATTTCACTTCTTATTTTATATAGAGCGAGGTGTTCATGAATTTAATTCAAAATGCTCATGTATTATCGTGTACACTCCGCTTTTGAATTGTATCCCGTCGCGCCAACGAACAAAATCTAAAGCTCTTGAAACCATTTTTATTTCTTTTTTATGGCAATGAATAACAAGAGGGTGAAGACGTCACCATGAAAACATTATTTAAAATTTTAGTCGGCTTGGTTATACTGATCATTTTTGCCGGGACGTTGGCATTTTTGTATAACAAGTCCCGCCAGAAGACGGTTGTTTATAAAACCACAACGCCGGTGATTACATCCATCATTAAAAAAGCGGTTGCGACCGGTTCGATTGTGCCGCGCAAGGAAATCGAGATCAAACCGCAGGTATCCGGTGTGGTCAAAAAAATTCATGTAGAAGCCGGCGACCGGGTCAAAGAGGGAGATTTGCTCGCCAAAGTAGAGATCATTCCCGATCTGGTGAATCTGAATAAAGCCGAATCCCGCCTGAAGATCGCCAGGATACAGCTGGAGGATACCAAAAAATCATGCGACCGCCGCCGCAAGTTGTTTAAAAAGGGCATCATTGCTGAATCCGAATTGCAGCAATACGAGGTCGCTTACAGCAGTGCCCAGGAAGAGCTGGTTGCCGCAGAAACCAATCTGGAATTAATCAAAGAAGGCATTGCCAAAACCATGGGAACCACCACCAATACCTTAATCCGGTCCACCATTGACGGCATGGTGCTGGATGTCCCGGTGGAGGTCGGCAATTTTGTCATCGAAACCAACAACTTCAATGCCGGTACTACGATTGCATCGGTCGCCGACATGGGAGAGATGATTTTTGAGGGTAAAGTCGATGAGTCCGAAGTGGGCAAAATAAAGCCGGGCATGGATTTGATCCTCACCGTCGGCGCCATTGAACATGAAGCCTTCCATGCGTCGCTGGAATACATCTCGCCCAAGGGTGTCGAAGAAAAGGGGGCCATTCAATTTGAAATCCGGGCCAAGGTGAAGCTGAAGCGCTCTCATTTTTTAAGAGCTGGCTATAGTGCGATTGCAGATATTGTGCTGGACAAAAGGGACAACGTTCTGGCGATTAATGAAAGCCTGCTGCAATTTGAGGACAACAAACCCTTTGTGGAAGTCGCTACCGGACCCCAGCAGTTTGAAAAACAAAGTGTTCAAACCGGGCTGTCCGACGGTATCAACGTCGAGATTGTTTCCGGTCTCGAGAAGACCGATAAAATCAAGATCTGGGATAAACCGATTAAAAAGTAACCGGCCGCCAGGCCCATTTAAATCATCCATCCGGTACCGATTTGATCGAAGCCATGCATATTAAAACCTCCCAATTTTCGTTGGCAAATTAAACATCTCCCTTTTCCATGATAGCATGCATATCTAAAAATATAATTTTACATTCACTTTAACCTGTATTATAAAGGATTTTCTATTTCATACCCATTTTATCCGTTTATTCCACTGGAATTATTCTGAACTACCCGAGAAATCACTTCTCTTAGAATTACTTCCAAATCGGTTTTTGGGGCAATCGCATAAAAATATTCGGCTTGTTTGCTCGATATGTACAAGGAGGGATCGGTATTGCAGCACGTGCTTTGTGTTTATCCTTATCGGAAAGACCTAAAGAAATTTGGATTTATTCCACCGCTAGGTCTTGAATTAATCGGAACGGTTATCGAGCCATACACCCGGGCATTGGATATTATCGATCTGCGTTACGAGTCCAAACGCACCTCTGATTTTTTGCGTCCCCAAACCGATATGGTCTGTTTTTCGATAAATTGGAAACGGCGGGTCAAGTCTTTGCGTGAGGAAATCATGTCCGTGCCACCGCATATTTTTACCATACTGGGCGGCCGCCATGCGACCGAGGACCCCGAAGGATGGCTTGCCAAATGCCCGAATGTTGATGCGGTTGTTCGCGGAGATGGGGAAGAAGTGATGGAAGAGCTTTGTAAGGGCGTTCCGCTTGAAAACATTGCCGGACTTAGCTTCCGCAATGGGGACGGCATTATCCACAATCCCGTCCGCAAACTGGGGCCCTTAAAGGATCAGTTTTGTCCCAACCGAAGCCTTCGCCGATACACCTATGAAGTAGAAATCGGGAATATCCCCACCGGGGTGGAAATGGACATGTTTTCCGCCTCGCGCGGCTGCCCGTTTAATTGCACCTTCTGTTCCTTCAATTTCAATCCTTGGGGTGAGAAGCGGAACTGGTCAGGTCGCTCGCCCGAGTCCATCGTAGAGGAGCTTGCTCGGATTAAAGCACCGCTTGTTGGTTTTACCGATGAAATATTTACCCATGACATGGATCGGGTCGAGCGAATTTGTGACCTGATTCTTGACCGGGGTATTCGCAAGAAGTACATCATTAACGCGCGGCTGGAGATTGCCCGGCGTCCGGATGTGATTCGCAAGATGGAATTGGCAGGATTTGCCATGTTGCTACTGGGTATCGAATCGGCCCAGGATAAAACTCTTCGCTCTATGCGCAAGGGTTTCAATACCGCAAAGATCCGTGAATACTTTGATGTACTTCGGGGCAGACCCATTTTGCTGCACGGGTATTTCATTTTGGGCAATATTGGAGAGAGCGTCGCGGAAATGGAGCAGATCATACCATTTGCCCGTGAGTTGGGATTGGACTCGATTGTGCTTTGCATATTGCGCAACAATCCGCATTCCGGCATAGAAGAGCTTGTCGCTCGACATTCAGACTACCATATTGCCCCTAGCGGAAGGGTCTATTCGGACGATTGTTCGGAAAAGGAGCTCAGACGATTGCGCCGGCGACTTCATCGAAAATTCTACAGCAGACATCAATTTTTGCGAATCTTGGACAAGGCACGCCGGAGCGGACTCCTAAAACTATTATTTTCTCAAGGTCCTTCAAATTCGGTTCGATTTGTTAATTCCCTGCTAAAAGCATTGGTGACCGGTCACCGACGGTGAATTTTAAATTGGCCTTTTATCTGAGGCTTCATCCCGACCTTTGATATCAATGAAATATCAGATGTTGACAAATTCTTAGAACGGGTCGTACCTCCAATAGCCGCCTGGTGGTCTGTGCTTTCCTCTTTTAGCTGCCATTTATTGCTCCTGCCTCTGACAATTTTTGTAACTTTCCAGCAAGACAAAATCTCAGCCGCCCTGTATATTATTGTAATTATTATTAATAATTTTATTATCCCGGATGGTATAAATTTTGCTCCGTGTTCCTAATGGAATTCTATACTATTCAGGGGGGGTACCGTGAATCAGAAAAGATTTCTGGGGATATGTTTAATCTTTCTCATTCTCATTTTCATTTTTATTCAACCGGCTTATATGGGTCCCGGCGGAATCATTACCAAAGCACTGCTAAAAAGCTTTTGGGCTAAAGCGGCGCTGGTTTTGATGGCCACAACCTGCCTGTCGCTGGCGTTATATGTTTATATTCGTGAAGAAATAGTTGCAGAATAATACGGGATAGTTTGGCAATTTGGTTTTGGCCTGCCGAACACGAAAAGAAAATAAAATTGAGTAAAATCAATGATATACTTGATGCCATCCTTCCAATTTATCCGGTTATTCTCGTCGTAATCGCAACACCTCTTCTGATTCATTTTGGGCAGCAGTGGTTGGGATTTATTTTGGGTGGTCTTTTAATATTGTTATTCTTTACCTGGGACACCTGCATATTAGGCCTGCTAAACGTAATTTCCATTCTGGGCATGTTCATTGTCTGTGCTGTTCCCTACCTTAAGTCTTAATAAACCTTAATTATTAATTATCGCCATTTTTCGAAAAGAATACTTGACAGTCAGGCTAAAATAATCTAACTAAATAGTTAAACTAAATAGCTAGTTTAAAATTTGGGTTAAGTCAACGACCATCCGTAAAGCGGGTGGCTTGAATTTTCGGCCATAGGCCGAAAAGGCAAAAGCACATTAGTGCTTTAATCGTTGCGGTTGTAACCGTGGATTCTCGTGCAAAACCCCGCCGCGGCGGGATTTGAAAACAACCAATCAATTGCAAAAGGAGCTTCTTATGCAGACCTTAACCGTGAAAGACCGGCGCAATCAGACCATTGACCGAATTTTAAAAGCGGCCACAAAAGAGTTTGCCGAGGCCGGTTTTGCCGGTGCCCGGGTCGATGAAATCGCGAACAGCGCACACGTAAATAAAGCAACCATTTACTACCATATCGGTGATAAGCAGGCCCTCTATGCCCAGGTTGTCCATTATCTGTTTGGTAATGCCGTCGCGCAAATCAAACACAATATCACCTCCGCCCAATCGCCGGATGATAATTTGAAGGCCTTTATTCAAACGATTGCCGCCATGGTCGATCAGCATCCTGAGCTGGCTGCGATCATGCTGCGTGAGCAAGCTTCGGGTGGCAAACACTTTCCCGAAATGGTGGCCCAGGATCTCGCACAAATTTTTGGTATCCTAACAGAAATTCTAGATGCCGGCGTCCGGTCCGGCAGCTTTAGAGAAACCGTACCGTTTATTGTACATATGATGATCATTGGTTCGATTGTGTTATTTAAAATGACCTCTCCCATCCGAGCCAAATTAGCTCCCCTGGTAGCGACCCTTGACAATATGGACACCGATGTCAGTGGCTCGGTGGCGGCTGAAATCGAAACCCTTATATTAAACGCCGTTAGGAAATAATTTATCCGAAACCTCTATTTAAGTGGAAGCTGATCACCGGAGACTCGTAATGAAAAATCTCAGAAATCGCATCGAAGCATGGTTTGAAACCTATGCGCATGTTATTTGCCGTAACCGCATCAAAACCATTGTTATCATGCTTTTGTTGACGGCAGCCATGATCTCCCAGATTCCGAAGATCACCATGGATACCTCTAATGAAAGTTTTTTACACCCTAGCGACCCGACCCTGGTTGGATATAATGAATTTCGGCGTCAGTTTGGCCGGGATGATCTGATCATCATCGCTATTGAGCCCGAGAATGTTTTTGATCAAAAGTTTCTCAAGAAATTAACGGACTTCCATGATGACCTGCAGGATCAAGTCCCCCACGTTGAGGATATTATCAGCCTGGTGAACGCACGCAATACCAGAGGAGCGGGAGATGTCCTGATCGTAGAGGACTTGCTGGAGCACTGGCCCGGGGATCAGGCTGCCCTTGAAGCATTGCGGGACCGCGTTATGTCTAATCCCCTGTATATGAATCGGCTGATCTCTGAGGACGGCCGCTTGACTACCCTGGTGATACAGATCAATACCTACTCAAGCGACGGGGACAGTTTGGGGTCTTTGGCCGATTTTGACAGCGATGAGGGGTCCGCGACAGATAGCGATGTTATTGACGCCCTGGAGGGATTCGAGGAAGAAACGAAATCTGTGGCTGAAGTACAGTTTCTCACCGATGTGGAACTCAGTGCCGCAGTCTCCCAGGTCAAGAACGTGGCGGCCAAATATCAGGCCCCCGATTTCAGGCTTTACATTGCCGGTGCACCCATGGTGACAAATACGCTCAAACGCTTCATGATTAAAGATCAGAAACTGTTCATGCGGCTGACCGTTTTAACCATTGGCCTCTGCCTGTTTATTATGTTTCGCCGTTTCGCCGCTGTGGTCTTGCCTATGATCGTTGTGGGCTGTGCCCTTGTTTCAACCCTTGGCCTTATGGCTATTTTCAAAGTCCCCCTCAAGATGCCCACGGCGGTTTTGCCTTCGTTCATAATGGCCGTCGGTGTGGCGGACTCGATTCATATCCTGGCCATTTTTTACCGGCAGCTGGCCAGGACTGGCAAGAAAATCGAATCAATCGCCTATGCCATGGGTCATTCTGCCCTGGCCATTGTTTTGACCACTCTAACCACCGCCGCCGGTCTGGCTTCATTTGGTACATCGCAAGTAGCCCCAATTGCCGAGTTGGGCATCTTTGCCGGAACGGGCGTCGTTCTGGCCTTACTCTATACCCTGGTCTTGCTCCCGGCGCTTCTGGCTGTGGTACCGGCCAGGGTTAAGCAGAGGAACACCAGGGCCCTGCGTGCATCATACATCGATGGGCTCCTGATTTGGATCAGCAATTTTTCTACCCGCTACCCTAAAAGCATAACCGCGGTCTGCGCGATCCTGTTGACCCTCTCTTTGATCGGAGCTTTGCAGCTTACCTTCACGCACCATGTCTTAAAATGGCTCCCCGAAACAGCTGATGTACGTATCGCCACCGAAAAAATCGACACTGCCCTCAAAGGCAGCGTGGTGATGGAGGTAATCGTTGATTCCGGGCAGGTGAATGGGCTGTTTGACATTGATATCCTCAACAACCTGGAGGCGTTGGCCCGGGAAATCGAAAAAATCAAACAGGAGGATCTTTTCGTGGGGAAAGCAACCTCCGTGGCGGACATCCTCAAAGAGATCCATCGCGCTCTTAATGAAAACCACCCGGAATATTATGTGATCCCCCAGGACCCTGCACTCATTCCCCAGGAGTTCCTCCTTTTTGAAAACAGTGGTTCTGACGACCTGGAAGACGTCATCGACTCTCAATTCCAGACGGCCCGTTTCACGATCAAGGTTCCCTGGCTGGATGCTGTTAAGTACGTGACCCTGCTGGAAGACCTGCGTGACCGCTTTGGCCGGTCTTTTGAGGGCAAAGCCCGGATCAGCATGACCGGCATGATGACGATTATGTTTTCGACGGTGGTTGCGGCCATCCACAGCGCAGCTGAAAGCTATATCATCGCCGGTGTGGTTATCACGGTGATGGTTATTCTGCTTATCGGTAGCTTTAGAATCGGGCTGCTGGCCATGCTCCCGAACTTATTGGCCATCTTGTTTGTAATGGGCCTGATGTGGATCTTTGATTTCCCCTTCGACCTTTTCACTATGCTCATCGGCAGTATTGCCATCGGCCTGGCCGTGGATAACACCATCCATTTTATGCACAACTTCCGACGCTATTTCGCAGAGACGGGTGACGTTTCTCATGCCGTCCGCGAGACGCTGCTCTCAACAGGCCGGGCTTTATTTGTCACTACCGTGGTCCTGTCCATAGGCTTTTTCATCTACATGTTTGCCGCGATGAATAATCTGTTTTACTTCGGCCTTTTGACGGGTATCACCATAATTTTAGCCCTGGTCGCCAACTTTTTCTTAGCTCCGGCGCTCATGGCGTTGATACACAGGCCCACGCATCTTGTACAAAAGGAGGTAAGTCATGCGAACGAATAAAAAAATAGGCAAAGCCCCAGCTGCCAATAAGGCTTTAACCTGCTTACTCAGCCTGGCAGCCTTGATCCTGGTCGCAGCTCTGGCGCCCTCTTTGGGATGGTGCGATGATCCTGCGGCCCGGGCTATCATGGAAAAAGTCGATGCCAGAGATGACGGGGACAACCAGACCTCGGATATGGAGATGATCCTGATTGATAAACGAGGCAAAAAAAGAATTCGCAGGCTCGGCGTCTTCAGCAAAGATAAAGGAGAGGACACACTGAGACTGATGTTTTTCCTGGAACCGGCGGACGTAAAGGATACGGCATTTTTAACCTGGGATTATGATGATCCCGATAAAGACGATGATCAATGGCTGTATTTGCCGGCTTTGCGCAAAACCAAACGGATTGCCAGCACTGATAAAAGCGGCAGCTTTATGGGCTCGGATCTTAACTACTCGGATATGACCGATCGCAATCTCGAAGATTATGATTTTACGCTCAAAAAAGAGATGGATGTCAAAGGTGTCAAGGCCTGGCTGATCGAATCCATTCCGCGCAGCAAAAAAGTGATCAAGGAGACCGGCTATAAAAAATCTCTTATCTTCGTGCGCCAGGATAACTACGTTGTTATCCGTGCCGTGAACTGGGTAAAAGACGGCGGGTATTTAAAATACGTCGATGTTCGGCGCCTGGAGCTGATTGACGGAATCTGGGTGGCAACCGAAACCCATGTGACCAAGAAAAAAAACAAAAAGACGGCCCACAAAACCATTTTGAGACTCAACAATGTCAAGTTCAACCAGGAGCTTGATTATGAGTTGTTTAGCATACGCAGAATGGAAAAAGGCCTTTAGAACTGGTTTGGAGGCCCATCTTTTGCTCGAGGGCTGCGTTGCGAGCCGTTTCAAAATGCTCACGTACTTCGTGTACGCTCCGCTTTTGAAACGTCCCGCGCCTTGCCCTCGAACATGATCTGGGATTTTAAAACCAGATTTAATCAATATTTAGGATATGACTAGGATTTATCTGACCATAGCGATCACAATCAGTATCCTCTTTGCGTATACTGATAGTGAGGCGAAACGCGAGCACCTGATCCGGGGTAGCACCATGGGGACTATCTATCATGTCAAGGTAGTGACCGGTGCGTATCAGGGGATTTCGGGACTAAAAGAAAAGATCGAAAAGCGGCTGGATGAAATCAACCAAAGTATGTCCGCGTATATCAAGGCCAGTGAGATCAGCCGCTTTAACGATTTGCGCCGGGTTGGCGAGAAATTTAAGATATCCGATGATTTTTTTCAGGTCATGAAAGTTGCAAAGGAAGTATATCAACTTTCAGATGGCGCCTGGGATGGCACGGTAAACCCGCTGGTTGATCTCTGGGGTTTCGGCCGTGGCGGTCGTAAAAATGAAGTCCCGCCAAAAAACCAGATAACGGCGCTGTTGCCTGCGATTGGCTTTCACCAAATTGAAGTCATTGCGCCCGGATACTTAATCAAAAAACAGGCAGCCGTGACACTGGATCTATCATCGATTGCCAAGGGCTATGGTGTCGATCAAGTCGCAGGCATTATTCAGCAGGCAGGATTTGAAAATTATCTGGTAGAGCTTGGCGGAGAGGTTTTTGCCCGGGGTCGAAGAAAAGACGGTCAGCAATGGCGGGTGGGCATCAATCGGCCCCGAAAAGATGCGGCTGCCAATGACGTCTATAAAGTTGTGCGCTTGCAAGATCACGCGTTTGCCACCAGCGGAGATTACCGGAATTTTTTTGAAGTAAATGGCATTCGATATTCTCATGTGATCGATCCAAAAACCGGATATCCGGTGTCCAATGGCGTGGTCAGCGTATCCATCATTGCCGATACCTGCACGTTTGCCGATGGGTTGTCGACTGCCATCATGGTATTGGGGCATGAAAGAGGCCTGAGTCTAATCAACCGTCTCAATCATGTAGAAGGTCTGATTGTTGTTGAAGGCCCTGACGGCAATCTGATTGACTATCCATCTGATGGGTTTTACGTGGATCGTTAAAATTTAGGCTAGCTAGACAAAGGGGTCAAGTCTGCTCTTGACTCTTTTTCTGAAATCAACATCGATTTATTTGGAAAAAATAGAAACCAATAAGAGATAGGCATAGCCTTGGACTCCCTTGCCCTCTTACAAAATTCGAATTAATAGGGAGAATAATAGGCTCCCCGTCCTTTGCCATGCCGCACCAGCTGCCCCATTTTGACAAGCTGCTGGACATGTTTTTTCACGGTATTACGATTCGCATCAAGTGTCGTCGAGATGAATCCTATGCTGATGCGGCCGTGTTCTTGAGCCAATTGTACGATTTTTTCGGAAAGTGCCGGCAGTCTGCGTGCCCGGA
>JASFIU010000107.1:0-11349 GCA_050122495.1 Desulfobacterales bacterium
AAACCGTTTTCACTGGTTCCCACCCGGACTGTTTGCATCGAAGAACGGATTGGGGCACCGATTTCGTCCTCGCCGAAGCCCAGATCTTCCAGCATTTGTTTCTGGCCGTCAGCGGTGGCGCCTGCATGGCTTCCCATGGCCGGAACCAGAAAAGGCCTGGCACCCTTTTCCCGCAGGGTCTCGGCAATCAGTTTAACCAGAGCCGGCTGATTGGAAATACCCCGGCTGCCGACAGCAATGGCAATTTCCATTTTCGGGAATACGGATTCAAGCACGCCGCTGGTATCGAGTATCTGCTTTAATGCGCCCTCGAAATCATCCAGACAGGGCCGGTCAAACTTTTGCGATACGGCTGCAACACGTGGAATTGGAATCGAGTCCAGCAAATCTTCGATAAAACCCATTATTATCCTCCTTCAGGATTGCAACGGCCGAGGGAGGCAACGACCACCCGCATAACGGGTGGCTTGGATTTTAGCGCCAGAGGCGCTAAAAGACAGGGGCGCGAAGTGCCCCAGTCGTTGCGGGTGGAACCGGGTGCGAAGCACCCGGTTTGGAAAACCCAATAAAATCGCTCCTCCAGTCGAATAATTTTCAAAATTCAGGCCAAACCCTATTTATTGATTCGAATCGGGTAGTTTCCGTATCTGCGGATGGTTTCGGCCATCCGTAACAGATTTTCAGGTTTGACATAATCGGGGACCGAATTGCTGGCTGAAATACACCAGCCGCCGTCAGGGCCCAAATCCCGGAGCAAGCCTTTGGTTTCCTCCTCTACGGAATCCGGCGTCCCCATGCCCAGATTGTTAAGATTGACATTTCCGATGATCACTTTTCTGTGACCGTGCCGGCGGCTGAAAGCTCTGATATCATAGCAGTTGGGATCGATCGGGTGCAGGGCGTTAAAATGCAGTGCAAAAAGATCCTCGAGAAGCAGATCGATGTTGCCGTCTGTATGCAGGATCCAGGGAACATTTATTTCGGCATGCGCTTTGCGGTGGTAGGCGAGCACCCATTTCCTGAACATTTCCGGCGAAAGGAACGGGCCGGTGTTGAATGCGAAATCGTCAGTCGTTTTGATGCAGTCGACCCCCAAATCGATCACGCGCCGTATCACACGAGCGGACCAATCAACGTAGGCGGTCATGACGGCATCGATAAGTTCGTGATTGTCATAGAGCGCTTCCATCATCGTAGTGAAGCCGATGGACATATAAGCCGACAGAAAACCTAACCGCATCGAGCAGATTACCGGAAATTCATCTTTGTTCTCAATATAGGCTTTTACCGGTTCATACAGGCTTTCGTCGTCCGGATCGGGCAGGTGAAACAGTTTTGCGAAAGCATCCATATCCTTGATGTGGCCTTTGCCCAGGAATTCAATGCCGTCTTTTCCCCTCATTTTTTCACAGAACGTGGGAGCGGTAAAGCGGATACAGATTTCATCACGCCCAAGCCTTCGGGCCAGTTCCTTCTCATCTTCGACATTGCGGATCCGGGTATTCAAACGGGAGATCTCAACCGGCTTGAGCTTTCTCCCCAGAATCTTTTCTCCGATCCCGAAGGCGATGGAAGCTTCAATAAACGGTACTCGGGGTAAATCCTGCCGGTCCATGGCCAGCAGAAATATTTCTCTAGGTTGCATGCGGCGCCTTCCATTTCTCAGCCCCAACGATCATCGACCTAACTGTCTGATATTAACTTTCTTAAATTGTCTCCGCTTTCTTTCAGCCAGTTGAACAAAATGCCGATATCGGTACCCAGGCTGAAATGGCGGACACCCATGTCCAGAAAGTACTTGGCTTGATCGACACTGGCAATTTCCGCTCTTGCAGGAACACCGTGTTCGAGCGCTTTCTCAAAAACGAGCCGTTCGGCGGCTTTTACCTGGGGGTCGCTTTTTTTACCGGCCAAACCGACATTCATGGAGTAATCCGCCGGTCCCCATTGAATCATGTCGATCCCCTCGATCGAAAGGATTTCGTCAAGCTGGTCGACGGCCGATTTTTTTTCGATCATGATGACGATAACGACATCTCTGAGTGCCTGAACGTAATCTGGTCCGCCACCATAGCCCATATACGTAAACCGGCGCATCCCGGCACCGTGCGTCCCGCCGTCCTCAGGCGTGTCCGGGCGTGTAATCTTCACACATTCGCGAACTTCATCGGCTGAACGGCAGTCTGCAAAATTGACACTCTGAAATCCGGCGCCGATCCCGCGCTGAGCCATAAACCCGCGGTGTTCCGCATCGACCTTGATCATGGCGGACATGTCGAACAGTTCCACCGCACGGCAGAAGTCATCCAGCGCGTACAGCTCAAAAGGCGCATATTCAGCCAGAAATTCAATATAGTCGAATATGCCCGTGTGGCCGATGACTTCGGCAATAGATGGCCAGCTGCTGTGGATGCGCGTACCGAGAGTCGGTTGGCCGGCATTTAACTTTTCTCGAAATGTGTTGGTTCTCATCATATTCTCCCTTACAAAATCGGTTAGTATGAAATTCCCCGCAGTTTGCTGCAGAGAGATTCACTTTTTTTAAGGTAATACGTTCAGCGGATAGCGGGGCGGGTCCCCACGTAAAACGCTGAGAACATCTTCGGCTACGGTCAGCCCCATTCTGCGGCGACCTTCATCCGTAAACGCGCCGATATGGGGTGTCAGAACAACATTGTCAAGCAAAAATAAAGGACTTTCCTCAGCCGGAGGTTCGGGATCGAACACATCCAGGCCTGCGCCGGCAATCTTTTGCTGTTGCAAGGCTTCGATCAAAGCAATTTCGTCCATCAGAGGGCCGCGGGCGGCATTGATCATCAAGGCATTTGGTTTCATTGCCTGGATCACCTTCCGGTCAACCACATGGCGGGTCTGGTTCGTCGAGGGACAATGCAGCGAAAGTACATCCACCTTTGCGGCCATTTCGACAACATCTGTTTCATAAACAGCGCCCCATTCCAATGCATCGGCCTGGCTTATGAACGGATCAAAAACATGCACCTCCATGTCCAGTGCGGCTTTGCACATCTGGCCAAAACGTTTGCCGATACGACCGAAGCCGATGATCCCTACCCGGGCTTCAAACAATTCACGGCCGACCACCCGGTCCCGGATATTGAATTGCCCGGCGCGGACGTTCCGGTCGAACAGGGTCAACTTACGGGCCACCGCCATCATCAATGCAAACGTATGTTCAGCTGTGGATTCAGTCGGACCGTAAGGTGCGTACACCACCTGAATGTTTTTCCGTGTGGCCGCATCAACATCGATTGATTCGACACCGGCGCCCTGGCGGCCGATAACTTCAAGCGTCTTGCAGCGGTCTATTATTGCGGCGGTTATGTCCAACCCGAGACAGTGAAAAATCCCATTGGCCCCGGAAAGTATTTCGATCTGCTCTTCCTCAGATGCTTCAAACGGGGTCAGCACTTCGACTTCCTCCGAAAGCCGTTTCATTGCGTCTGGATGAATCGGCTTGTTGACGAGAACGGTTTTCATAAAAACTCCTTATAAATTATGTCGTCACACCGGTATTCCACACATTGAAGCCGGTAATGTTCATTTTTTCACTATATGTTTTCGTGCCGCTGGCGACTTCCAGCACCTGTTCGAAAATCTGTCGGCCGACCGTTTCTAAGGGAACGCCGTCCAGAACCGTGCCGGCATTTATTTCCATATCGGGCATCCGTTCGAACACCTCGGTATTGCTGACGACTTTGATCCAGGGAACCAGAAGATCGCCATAGCAGCTGCCCTGACCGGTGCTGAAAACACCGACCAGGGCACCGCCGGCGGTCTGTCCGGTACAGGACACCGGATCGTAGGACGGTGTATTCATGAAAAACAGGCCGGGGCCGGTCACCGGTTCGGCATAATCCACCACGCCGCACAACGCGGAACTGCCTCCTTTGGCAATGGAGCCGAGCGATTTTTCCGCAATCGTGGTCAGCCCACCTTTCTTGTTGCCGGGAGTCGGGTTGTTGTCGAAGTGGGCGCCGTGAGACTTCAAATGTTTTTCCCACCAGGTCACATGGTCGAGATATTTCCGGGCGATGGTCTTGCTCCTGGCCCGCCGGGTCAGGAGGTGGCCCGCGCCGAACGTTTCGGTTGTTTCGGCAAAAAAAGAGGTCCCCCCACAGGCAATCAGCAGGTCCGAAGCGATGCCGATGGCCGGATTGGACGTAACTCCGGAAAGTGCATTGCTGCCGCCGCACTGTACCGCCATAACCAGTTCGGATACCGGAATCCGGGTCCGCTGGTTGCGATTGACTTTTGGCAATAGATCCAAAACAAGCTCGATGACCCGGTCGGCCGTATCTCTGGTCCCGCCTTCATTCTGAATCATAACGACAGGTGGTTTCCTGTCAGCCAGGTGCTCGAGATCGGGATTGCAGTCCGTCTGACGGCAATCCAGAATCATGTCCGGCTGCCCCTTTTCGCAACCCAGGCCGATGATGATGCAGGCGGCGCTATTGGGATGATCGATATACCCCTTCAGCGTCCGATTTTGGCGTATGTGTGCTTCGCTCCCGGCAGCCAAACCACAACCGCTGTCATGCCGGATGCCGACAACCCCGTCCACATGGGGATATTTCCGCACCAGGGCATCCTGTTCAGCCGTCAGCTCACGGAGCACCAATTCCACCACATGGTTCGAACATTCCACCGTACTGACCAGCAATATGCAATTTCGGGTAGCCGCTCGCCCCCCCGGCCTGCGATAACCCAAAAAATATTGGTCCGCCACCGGTTCCGGGTCAGGAGGGATATCGGTCGCCATGTCGGTAACCGTCAGTTCAGCCAGCCGCCCCATGCTGACATTGTGAACATGCACCCATTCTCCCGGAGCGATATTTTTTGTCGCGTAGCCAATAATCTGTCCGTACTTGTATACCGGTTCATCCTTTCGAACGGGTGAAATCGCAACCTTGTGCCATTTGGGGATGGCCTCTTTCACGGTGACGCGACGGATTTTTTCGCCGCGGGAAAGATCAGACAAGGCCACGATGATGGAGTCTCCGGGATGCAGGTGCAGATATTTTTTTTTCATTTACCGTTAAGCGCTTATTTATAATCGTCGTAGAATGATTTTAAATTCGCCAGGCCGTTGGCAATGATTGCGCTATCCGAACCGACAACGAAAAAAGTGTAGCCCATGTCAAACCATTTGGGTAATAAATCCTGTTTCGGCACCAGGATCCCGGCGGCTTTTTTATGACGCTTGCAGGCCGTGGCCACTTTTTTCAGGGCTTCAACATAGGTCGGGTTATCGAACTGCCGGACCATGTCCATATTTACGCTCAGATCCAGCGGTCCGACAAACAGGACATCGACGCCTGTAACCGCTGCGATATCATCCGCGTTGCCGACAGCCTCCTCGGTCTCAATCTGGACCACAGTCAAAAGATTGTTGTTTGCGCTGGCATAATAATCGTCAAAGTCCCGCCCGTAACCGCATGCCCGGGGGGACATGGCAACGCCGCGGATACCTTCGGGTGGATAACGCATCGATTTTGCCGCCAGCACGGCCTCTTCCCTTGTGTTGACGTAAGGGACCATGATACCGCTGGCCCCGAGGTCCAGCACCCGTTTAAAGCGGGGTGCCTCGTTCCAGGCAATCCGCACAACAGGCGGCGCATCGCCGAGACTGGCCACCTGTATCTGGGTCAACAACTGGCTGTCGTTTCCGGCCCCATGTTCATAATCAATCCAGGTCCAATCGAAACCGGCCGCCCCGACCATTTCAACGGTGATGCTCGATCCCAGATTGATCCCGATGCCCAGCATGATTTCCCGATTCAGTACTCTTTCCCGAATAACCTTCATTTCTCTATCTCCTTGCTTCTTGAAGTGGTTTCAAAATCCCAGATCAGGTTTCCCGCTTGAACGCGGGATTACACGTCTTGATTTTAAAAAACTAATGTGTGCATCAAGGGCCCCGCAGCCATTGGAGCCTTTTGAGCCCCTTAAATATTATTTTAAATAGATGCGAAATCCCGTTTCATTAGGCGGGGAGATGGGGTTTTGAAACCACTTCTAATGCCGCCGACAGAATATTGAGCTCGCTTTTTTAAAAACGGCGAGTCTTTTCCAGGTTGACTCAAAGTCAATTCATATTCGCACAAACTTTTGAATGGTTCTGGATCCACGATCCTTTTTTGACTCAGTAAACGAAACCTCGCCGATGTAAAGGTTGCCTTTGGAGTCAACCGCAATGGCATGGGGCGCCACAAAAAGGGGGTCGGCATTTTCATGGCTTTCATTGCCCCAGCACGCAAGCAACCGGCCGTCTATACTGAATATGCTGACGCGCTTGCAAAGTTCTGACACATAGACCGTCTCGCTATCATCTATAAATACATCGGTCGGACGGATGAGGTGATCTGTCCACTGGGTAAGGAAGTTTCCTTTATCGTCGAAAATTTGTATGCGGCTGTTTTCCCGGTCCGCCACCCAGATTCGATCCCGCCTGTCAATAAAAATCGAGTGTGGAAGTCTGAACTGTCCGGGTCTTGAGCCCGGTTCGCCCCATGAGTACAAATGCTTGCCGTCGCTGCTGAATTTATGCACCCGTGCGTTCGCGTATCCATCGGTAACATAGATGGCCCCGGTTGACGATAGCGCAACCCCGGTGGGACGATTGAAGGGCTCGCCTCCCTTTGTAATGGAAGATATTCTTTCATAAAGGTTCGCAACGTCTCTATAACCGGTATCCGAAGGCTTGTCTTTGGTCCCTAACACCATCAGGACATTGCCATCGCGATCAAATTTGGTAACGGTGTGATTTCTGTCGTCCGTGCAATAGATAGAACCATCCGGTCCGATACAGCTCCCATGGGGACGGTCAAAATGTTCTTCCCCCCAGGATGTCAAAAAATTGCCTTCAGAATCAAATACCATCATGGGACGTTTGCTGCGGTTGAAAATGTACAGCCGGTCTTGACTGTCGATTGAGATACCGCCAATATCGAAAAAGGACTCTGCATCCTCAAGCTTCGCCCACCCGTCAATCAACTCGTACTGATATTTTTGTGCTCCGTATCGCAAGTCGTTCCTCCTTTAAGCCCTGATGATTACCTCAGAATAATATTTAGCATTCACCCGCCTGCCCTGGATCGTCAGGTGGCAAACTTGGATGCAAACAAGTATTACGGCTTGACCTGATATTTCGGTGGTTCGCCTTTCAGAACCCGCAGTATTTCTTCTGCTGCGGTCATTCCCATGCGTTTACGACCTTCATGGGTAAAACCGGCCAGATGTGGCGTTAAAACAACATTGTCCAGTTCGAATAGCGGATTGTCCGGTTCGGGTGGTTCTTGATCGAATACATCTAAACCGGCGGCGGCTATTTTTTTCTCCTTTAAGGCTTCATAAAGCGCTTTTTCATCCACAATGGGCCCTCTGGCGGCATTCACCAGTATCCCCTCGGGCTTCATTGCCGCCAGTATGTCGCGGTTTATCAGGTGGCGCGTCTCAGGAATCAGGGGGCAATGGACGGATATAAAATCCACCTGTCCGGCCATTTCCAAGAGGTCGGACATGTAAGCCGCTCCCCAGGATTCAACTTCGGATGCCTCAAGAGCCGGATCATAAACGCAGATCGCCATATCAAAAGCGCCGCGACATATCTCCCCAAATCGCTTTCCGATCCTGCCAAATCCGATGATGCCCACTTTTTTGTCTTTCAGCTCCCATCCCACCACACGTTCTCGAATCTGAAAATCCCCCTGACGTAAGACTCCATCGACGAGCGATAAAAAGCGGGCAGCGGCCATCATCAGCAAAAAGGCGTGTTCGGCGGTAGATTCGGTCGGCCCATAGGGTGTATTGGTAACAACAATCCCTTTTTTATCGGCAGCTTCCAGATCGACGATATCCACACCTGCGCCGTGGCGGCCGATGACCTCCAGCTTTGTGCAGCGATTAATAACTTCAGGTGTCATCGTTAAGCCCATAGCGAGGAGAATGCCGTGCACCTCGGGCAACAGGTCCATGAGCTCGGCCTCCGAAGCTGAATAGGGCTCGAGAACGTCCACTTCTTGTTTCAATCTTTCGATTGCTTCCGGGTGAATCGGTCTGTTGACAAGTACCGTTTTCACTTGAATTCTCCTTCCAAACTAAACACGGCATGGTACAGCACACGGTGTTGATTATGCTGTCAGGTCATTGATAAACTCAATATAATCCTCAGTTTCACCCGCGTGGTTTAAAACGATCTGCAAAATCAAACCCGCTGGAGAAAGGTTGGCATTTATCAGGCGCAAGTCATCTCTGGTCAGGGCGCCTCTGATCAAAAGGCGTTTTTTTTGGTCTTGAACTTTCTTAAGATAGGGGATCATCTCTTCCGTAGGCATCCCCGCAACGTCTCGGTTGATTTGAAACACATCTATCTCTTCGATCTCGAGAAAGTAATCCAAAAGGAAAAGAGAAGAATTGTGCAGATGAATCAGGCAGTATGGGAACGCAGCAGCAATCTGCCGGTCAAAGGCCTGAATCAGATCACAGTAGCTTTTAGGGGAGTAAACTGCGGAGATATCCTCCTGTAAGCGCACGATAACACCGGGCGACCAAAAGCCGAACTGTTCGATGAGATAGCCCCCTTGAAACGGCTGCAAAACCTCGTACTGCATCCGACTTACCTTAATAATCGCATCGGCACATCGGGCAGCCAGGGCCTTGATTCGATCCGGATATTTAAGGGTATCTATCAAGGCTTCGGTGTTACCCCGTAACGCGCCGATCAAATCGGTAATTCCCCTTAAAATCGGCTGGCTGACAGGGTATTCACCATCCGCATTTCCGACCAGAGCATCTAAAAACTCCAGGTATTTCTGGAGCCAGGGATTATTCTCTTCAAGGGACACTCTTTCCAATATGTCCCAATCCGCATTTTGTTCTCTTGCCCAGATGCTTTCCCCGGATATTTCCACCGAACACCCCAACATGGCTTCCATCCATGGAATTGCCGGTATGGGAGAAACGCCTTTAATCAGATCGTCGTTAACGCCGGCCGAACGCTTGTAAAGTTTTGTGTAGTCATCTAAATATTTATCGACAATGAGGAGTTCCGGCTGCAGAAACACATCTTCTTTGATCTCCTTAAGTGCGCTGAACCATTGGAATGGGAAAAATCCGCCCACATCAAATCCGATCAGCGGTTTTTGGACATCCGCAAGATTCCAAAACTTCTGATAACCTTCAATTTTCTCTGCAACGCTTTTGGGTTTTCCGAATTCCAAAGAGTCCTCGATAAAAAACGTTAAATTTTGTCCAGCAATAGCAGGGCCGGCGTAATAAAAAAATCAAATGAATAATTCTGTAATGCGGCCCCTTATGCTGCGATTTTGATGCTTCAGAATAATGCCTCGCCGCCATCCTTATTAAACAGATGAATTTTGTCTAAATTCATCTCAAGCTCGATTTTTTCGTCCGGGCGGACACGCGTGCTGGGACTGACGATGGCCGTTATCGTATCGCTGCCGACCGTAATATCCAGATAGGTCTCCTTACCCAATGTTTCAACGACATTTATGCGGGCTTCCACAGATTCACTTTTTCTGGCAGACGGTTCACCAGCCCCCTTTTTGGTAATATCTTCCGGCCTGACACCAAAAATAAAATTATCTGCGGCTGCGGATTTGGCTTTTGCAGCCAGATCCTCCGGAAGTGTTATTTTAAATCCGCTTGTTTCTATGAAGACGCCCCCGTTATCTTCCGCAATCCGGCAGTCGACAAAGTTCATAGAAGGACTTCCGATAAATCCGGCCACAAAAAGATTGGCCGGTTTGTCGTAAAGATCCAGGGGAGATCCGACCTGCTGGATCAACCCGTCGTTCATCACAACGATGCGATCTCCCATGGTCATGGCCTCCACCTGATCATGGGTCACATAAACGGATGTCGATTTGAGACGATTATGCAATTTGATCAGCTCGGTTCTCATCTGAACCCGAAGTTTTGCATCCAGGTTGCTCAATGGCTCATCGAACAGAAATACATCCGGTTTTCGCACGATAGCACGACCCAGGGCCACCCGCTGTCTCTGACCTCCGGAAAGCTGCTTCGGTTTTCTGTCCAATAAATCCTGAATCCCCAATATCTCGGCTGCGTCATTTACCAATGTGGATCGCTCTTCTTTGGGGATTTTCCTCATTTTCAACCCGAAGGCCATGTTGTCAAACACTTTCATATGGGGATAGAGTGCGTAGCTCTGAAACACCATGGCGATATTTCGATCCTTGGAAGCCAGGTTGTTCACCAGGCGGTCTCCGATATAGATATCGCCTTCGGTGATTTCTTCTAGCCCGGCAATCATGCGCAGGGTTGTGGTTTTACCGCAGCCCGAAGGCCCCACCAATACGACAAACTCCCGATCGGAGATCTCTAAGTTCACCGTACTCACCGCAACCACACTATCGAATTTCTTGGTTAGATTCTTCAACACGACCTTTGCCATCGATTACCCCTCCTGTACCCGAATTAGGTGGTGCTATTGTTTCACCGCACCGGCCGTCATGCCTTTAACAATGTACCTTTGTGCCAGCAAGAAAAATACGAGGCTCGGCACCACTGCAAATATCCCGGCTGCACTCATCCGGTTCCAATATGTCACTTCGTCTCCCACGAAAAAATACAAGCCCACCGTGATCGGTTTGAGCTCGTCGTAGTGAATGAACAGATAGGGCGCAAAAAATTCATTCCATGCCCACATAAACGCCACCACGGCGATGGCACCGATACCGGTGGCAGTTACCGGTACAACGATCCGAAAAATGGTGCCGGTCCGTGAACATCCGTCTACAATGGCCGACTCGATGAGGTCTTTCGGAAACGTGTCGAAAAACCCCTTCAAAAGCCAAACGACCAGTGGATAATTCAAGTATATCAAATACAGAATGATCGCAGTACGGGTGTTCAGCAGGTTCATTTTCATCAGAATCAAATAATATGGAAGAAGCATGGCCATGGGAGGTATGGTCCGGGTGAATAGAAAGAGCGCCAGAACCCAATTGCTGCCCTTGTATGGGAATTGGCTTAAAGCGAAAGCGGTAAAAGACCCGGCAACAATGACAATCAGGGTTGCCGTGACACAGGTAAACAGAGAGTTTTTCAAATAGGTGGGGATCGGCGCCTCAAACCAGGCCTTAGAGAATGCATCCATTGTCGGTTTATCCGGGAAATAGGTCGGCGGGGACATAAACGTTTCCTGATGGGTTTTAAACGCCGACAATGTCATCCAGATAAAGGGCGACAGCATGAAAATTGCAAAAGCAATCATGATGACATACGGAGTCGCCTTGTGGTTAATGACGTTTAACAGTAAATCTCTCATTGGATTTCCCCTTCCGG
>JASFIU010000108.1:0-11321 GCA_050122495.1 Desulfobacterales bacterium
GAGTTGAAACCTGTAACCTGATTTCCTATCTGATGATACGGACAAATGGTGAGATTGCGGATCAGGGTATGGGCAGAGCACTGAATATTAGTCAGGGCGGAATCCTTCTTGAAACAAACAGACTGATTTTATCAGAACATATATCCTTGATGGCCGTTGACTTAGATAATAATCTGATAGAGATCAAAGGAAATGTTGTTTATTCAAAAGATAATGGATTTGGTATGATTCAAAACGGAGTTCGTTTTCAGGGGACGCACGACGAAATCATTGAATTTGCTGCTAAACTCATAAAAGCTTTCCATATCCGGAAGTATAAGTTAACAGCCGCCGTATCAGCATAAACTCAGGCAGACCCAATTTGCGCCTCTCATTCGTCAATACCCACCTTTAGATTAAATCCGGATTTTAATTTGACATCATCGAAATATCAAATTTATGACGGCATGGTGTTATCATGGAAAAACATCTGAATAGATTAATCCTGGTACTAATCGCTCTGGTTGCTTTTATGACAGGGACACGCTCGGCGTCCGCTGACGTTGAATGGGTTTACGGCAAAGCCGTTAACTTAAAAGGTGAGCTTGAATTTCTGGAAGAGCATATTGTCAAATACGAAAACGACCGGATTGCCAGCATAAAAACGATTTATTATGATGCGGGTCTTAAAAAAATTGGTGAGCAGATATCAGATTTTTCTCACGGGCCGCAGTACGGCAGTTACGATTTTAAAGATGAGCGTCTCCAATACCACGACGGCGCCAGGGTGATGGCGGATCAAATTTTGATCTACTGCAAAGAAACTCCGGAAACCGGCACAAAAGATAAATATCTGCGCAAGGATTCCAATCAAATTGTCGGCCAGGGATTTCACCAGTTCATTGTGGCAAACCTCGATTCCCTGGTGCGGGGAGATGTTATTACGGCTAAACTTGTCCTGCCCGCCCATATGGACCAGTTTGATATCCGAATTTTTAAACGTAAAATCGAAAACGGTCGCATCCAGATTCAGATTGAACTCGACAACTGGTTTTTGCGGCTTTTTACACCGCATCTGGAGGCCGAATACGACTTAGCCAGCCGACGGCTGCTCTCCTATCGGGGCCTTTCCATGATTTCAGATCTGTCCGGTAAAACCAAGGAGGTGAAGGTCTCTTACAACTATTCACAACAGCGTCCATTGCTGAGTTCCCTTTTCAAATCAAAGGCAGACGGGCTTGAAAGGGATTAAAATAGACGCTGGGTAACCCATTCAAACTCCCATCTTCTATAAACAGATCCTTATCAAATTTATCTTTTCTACATTTTTCTATCATTTGCAATCATTTTAGTATACAAGACATCGGTATTAAATTATTTATCCTGCTGTTTTTTTAGAAGTCCTATTCTGATTAGAAGTGGTTTCAAAACCTCAGATCAGGTTTCCCGCTTGAACGCGGGATTACACGCCTTGATTTTATAAATTAATGTGTGCATCAAGGGCCCGCCGAAGGCGGATGACATGTCTGATCTAAACAGATTAATGTATGCATCAAGGCGCCCTGCTTGCGGGGGAATCCGCCATATATCCTGGCGGACCATTGGAGCCTTTTGAACACCTAAGTATAAATAGGATCAGGTGTGAAATCCCGCTCGGTACTGCGGGGGTTGAGCTCCTTAAATCACCTTTTAATTAGATGCGAAATCCCGCTTCTTTTAGCGGGGAGATGGGGTTTTGAAACCACTTCTAGGGAGTTCATATATGTCTAAGGCCTCAAAAGGAAAATTCCCGTATAGTTATTACATTGCGGCTGCCTGTTTTGGCATCCAGGCCGTCGGTATCGGCACCTATATATCGTATGGCGTTTTGTTTAATCCGTTAATCTCCGAGTTCGGATGGTCAAGGGCTTCTATCGCCGGGGCCTCATCGATGGCGTTCTTACTCGGGGGCTTTCTCAGCATTGGCATCGGCCGATTAAATGACCGAATCGGGCCGCGAAAGTTGATGACGGTGACCGGTATTTTTTTCGGCCTGGGCTATTTTCTCATGTCCGGACTCGACGCGATCTGGCAGTTATACCTGTTCTTTGGTTTTGTTTTCGGAATTGGCTTGAGTGGCATTGACGTTATTGCCTTGACCACGATCGCGCGCTGGTTTGTCAAGAAAAGAGGAATCGTAACCGGGATCGTTAAAGTCGGCACGGGTGCCGGTCAGATGATCATCCCTTTTTTGGTAAGCCTTCTAATTATCAGTTACGGATGGCGGCATTCCTGCATTATTATCGGAGTGGCGGTGCTGGTCATCCTTGTCTTAATAGCGCAGGTGCTCAGACGCGACCCGAGCCTGATGGAGCTTTCACCCGATTGGGGCGAGGAAGGGCCGGCGGACACGTCGGATTCAGCCCCTGAAGGTCTTTCCCGGCGTGAGGCGTTGCGTACATGGCAGTTCTGGACGGTTTGCACTGTCAATCTGACCAGTGTCTTTTGCACCATGCTTGTTATGGTGCACATTGTGCCATTTGCACATGACATCAAGATTTCGGCAACCAGAGCCGCCGGTGTCCTATCCACAATTGGCGGTGTCAGCATGGCCGGTCGTTTTATCTGTGGGGTTACGATTGACCGCCTCGGCAGTAAAAGCGTAATGATTTTCAGCTTTATCCTGCTGATTATCACGCTTTTATGGCTGCAAATCGCAAAAGAGCTATGGATGCTTTACCTCTTTGCTATGATTTACGGTATTGCTCACGGAGGCTTTTATACGGCCATCTCCCCCATGGTGGCTGAATTTTTCGGGATAAAGGCGCACGGCGCCCTTTTCGGTATCGTTGTGTTCAGCGGCACTTTTGGGGGCGCCCTTAGCCCGTTTCTGGCGGGCTATATTTTTGACATCACGGGTGGATATAGCCTGGCCATTTGGATGAATACGTTGGTCGGCGCTCTGGGATGTACGCTTATCTCATTGCTGAAACCGATAGAGAAAGCCAAGGCGAACCCTTGATCGATAGGTTCTAATTTGACTTGGGCAATTTGATACTTAGCTTTACAGCCTAATAACTCAAATAAAGGAGATTTTAATGGAAAAAGTTGAAAACGGCCAGTTTGTCAGTCTGCACTACAAAGGAACCCTGCAAAATGGAGAAGTGTTCGATACCAGCGAGGGGCGCCATCCCCTTGAAGTGCAAATGGGCGCAGGGCAATTGGTCCCCGGGCTTGAAAAGGCGCTGATGGGCATGGCTTTGAACGAGACAAAAGTTTTGACCATCGAGCCGGAAGAAGCTTACGGGTATGTCGACAAAAGCCTCACCCACTCTTTTGCCAGATCGGATGTTCCACCTGAGATGAATCCCGAAGCCGGCCAGGTCGTGGCGCTGACTTCACCGGAAGGGCAGCAGATGCCCGCCCAGATTGTTGAAGTGACGGAGGAAAAGGTGGTCGTGGACCTGAACCATCCCCTGGCCGGTGAAACGCTGACCTTTGACATTGAAGTGGTGGGTATCAGCAGTACGCCGACCCAGGATCACAAGGGATGCGGCGGCGGTTGTGCCTGCTCTTCTTAAGCCAATCGATGCCTGACTGGTACCTGTATATGATAAGATGCCGCGGCGGCAGTTTGTACACCGGTATTGCCACTGATGTTGAAACCAGGCTCGCCGATCATCGGGCGAATAAAGGGGCCAAGTATCTGCGGGGCAGGGGCCCATTGAAGCTGGTTTTCAAAAAACAGATCGGAAAAAAAGGCCGGGCCCTGAAAGCGGAGCACAAACTCAAGCGCCTGCCCAAACACAAAAAGGAAGCGCTCATTAAATCCGGCGCCGGCCTTGAAGCACTGCTCA
Source organism: Desulfobacterales bacterium (assembly GCA_050122495.1). Lineage (GTDB taxonomy): Bacteria > Desulfobacterota > Desulfobacteria > Desulfobacterales > JAHEIW01 > JAHEIW01. The sequence continues at coordinate 3,816 of JASFIU010000108.1, forward strand.
GCGGCAGCCAGCTCTGAAGGGCCGGCCCCGGAGTTTGCTTTAGGTTCTCGTGAACTGAAATAGAAACCTCGCTTTTTTTTATGAAGCGGGGTTTTTGATTTCATGCCTTTATTTAGGTTGAATCCTTAAACCGATTTCTTTCTGGTTCAGCTGCGCTGTTGCGCTCTGCCCAGGGTGGCCCAGAGCCCCCCGGCCATGATCAGCCCGCCAAATATAAAGTGGATTATTCCGAGAGGTTCACCAAGCAAAGCCGCTCCGAGGACAGCACCGTAAAGGGGCAGGGTGTTATAGAACACCATCGCCCCGCCGGCTCCCAGGGTCGTGACCCCACGGTTCCAGGACCAATAGCCAATGATGGTCGGAACTACACAGATGTGAATTATGGCGGCGATGGTTTCCAGCCTCAGGTTAAGGGGGATGTGTTGGAGTTCAAGGGCGGCTGCCGCCGCGATCAGGGGCAGGCCAAGGAAATTTGACAGGGCCGTCGCCGCAACCGGAGATCGGTTCCGCATGACCCGGCGGCCGAAAACGGCGTAAAAAGCCCAGACCACAGCCGAGGCCAGAAGAATCAGATCTCCCGGGTTAAATTTGAGCCGCAGCAGAAATGTGAGCGAACCGCTTGACAGTAGTCCCGTCACGCCGATGAGGCCCACAACCGCGCCCACGAGCTGACGCCGGGTGACCGGCTCATGGATAATCAGTCCGGCGATCAGGGCCGTAATCAATGGTGAAAATCCTTGAATCAAAGATGAATTAACAGCGGTGGAATACCGCAGCCCCAGATACAGCAAAGGGCTGAAACCGACCACGCCGGCCAGACCCATGCCCAAAATCCACCATTTATCCTTTCCGTACCGGCGCTCCTGCGCGGGCCGGCCCCTGAGAAGAATACCAAAAAAAGCAGTGGCGACGGTGAAGCGCAGCGTGGTAAGTGTCAGAGGCCCGATATCATCGCGCAGCCAGCGGCCCAGAACCGCATTGGTAGCCCAGCACATGGTTGCCAGATTGACGAATATGATGCCCAGGGCCTGTTTTCGCCAGCTTACCGAATCATTCAATATTAGGCCTCTCCCATTAATGCCAGGCGAAAACGGTCCTTAAGATAAGCGCCATCCTTTGGGGGGAGCACAAGTGGGAGGTCTTCGGCACGGACTTTGATATTGAAGAATAGCGGGCCCGCTTCTTTTTGAATCTGCGGTATCGCCGCCTTAAAGCTTTTGCTGTCATCTACGGTGCTGCAAACAGGGATTCCGCTTGCTGCTGCAATGGCCCCAAGGTCCGTTTCACCGGCCGTGTGCGTGAGCTGCATGCCGGTCTCCCCATAGCGTTCGTTGTCCAGCACGATGATCGCTAGATTTGACGGGCGCTGAGCGGCTACGGTCGCGAGCGAACCGAGCCCCATAAGCATCTCCCCATCACCGGTAATGACCAGAACGCGTCGGGCCGGCTGGGCCAGGGCCAGACCGAGGCCCAGGGGTACCGCCCCGCCCATGGCACCCCATAAGGTAAAGTTTAATGGATCGTCGCCTGCTGCGGCCACATCCCATGCGGCTGCGCCAAGACCGGCAACCACCAGCGCATCTCCCCGCCCTGCGAGCAATTCTTTGACAACTGCGCGGCGGCGAAGCGGATAGCTTTTGCTGCGTTTAGAATTCATGTTCTACCTGCTAAATGTTTTTGCGCCCAAAATGCGTTGTGATATTAAAACGGCGGCTGCGGCCGATCCCTCGAAGGCCATTTTGGCCGCAGCCTCAACCGTCTCCTTGATACGGTCTTTTTCGTCGACTTTAAAAGTCAATACCCCGGCCGCTGTCAGGACTTGGTTTGAATTTTGGCCCATCGGCATCTGCCAGGGATTAAATTCGCCCCATTCGCCCCGCATGGTTACCAGCATCAGTAAAGGCATTCGGCAAACACGCGTTAGCGACAGCATATTGATACAATTTCCGACCCCACTGCTTTGCATCAGAAGGGCGCCGCGGTCCCCGCCGAGCCATGCACCGGCAAGCAGGGCCACACCTTCCTCTTCGGTGGTCAGGACCACGGTCTTCATCTGGTTGTTTTTATGACACATGTTGATGAGATCGGCATGGCCCATGTCCGGTATATACGCAATCTGGCGCACCCGGTGTTCAACCAGGATCTGGAAAATATCTTGCGGCCAGGTTTCAGATATTTTTGCAGACATGAAATTTCCTTTTTTGCTTCTTTATTTCTGTCGCAGCGTCACCCGCAGAATTTCGCCGGGACGCCAAAGGCGCATTCGAGGCCCCCATGTGCCGGTACCGCGGCAGACGATGACGGGCATGCCGTCAACCTCGTATCGACCTCCCACCAGCGGGTAGAAACGGCGGGTCAGATAGCCGAAGGGCCAGATTTGACCGCCGTGGGTATGAGCGCTGAGCATCAAGTTTGCGCCGGCACGGGCCGCCTTCTCGGCCTGCCAGGGTGTGTGCGAAAGGAGAACGGTCACACCCGGGGACCGGCCCGTCAGTGCTTGTGAGATATAATCACCTTCCCGGCCGGCCCGGTATTTGGAGGTCAGATCGTCAACACCCGCCAGGACGAAACCGGATTGAACTTCGACCCAGCGATTGCGCAGCAGCTTAAAACCGGCAGCCTGCATCAGGCGGATGCCCATATTGTCGGTGCCGTGATGCTCATGGTTGCCGGTCACGGCCCAGACGCCGAGGGGGGCAGATAGGCGCCGCAGAACCGGAAGCGCCTCTTCCTGGGATCGGCCGTGCCCTTCAAAAATATCACCGAGCAGAACCACCAGGTCGGGGCGCGCTTCCTTGACCTGGTCGACCCGGGCCGCCAGCCAACGTTTCCCGATAAGCGAACCGAGGTGCAGGTCGGACATGGCCACGAGGACCTTACCGTCCATCTCATTGGAAAGGCCCGCCAGGCGCACCTCGTAGCTTTGCACCACCGGCGGCCGCAAGCCCTGAACGAGCGCAATAGACGCAAGCACGCCGCCGGCCAGCAGGGCCCAGCCTCTCAGGGAAGGCGCCCACCGGGGCAGAAGTAAGCCAAACCCGGTAATGAAATCCACCGCTAACAGCGGGACAAAAAGCAGAAACAGGATGCCCAGCCAGAGCATTCCGAATAATTCGATAGTTGCGGTCAGGGCTCCGGTACCGCCGTGATGGAATAGACGGCCCAGGAACAGGAGAGCCCAAAGGAGCAGGCCGGTCAGGATAAGAAAAACCAGCGGGACGTGGCGATTCACCAGCGGCACAGTGGCGATTCTCCAGAAGACGTAGAGGTGCATCAGCGTGCAAATCGAAATAAGAATGGTTCCGAACATAATCCCTTCAAGCGTGCGGCCCGGTCAACCTCCGAATCAATAGATCCTTCCCATTATCCGCCATCGATAGAGATTGAAAATTCGACCCTGTTGTCTATCATTTGAGAAAGTTATATTTTTTAGGCGCAGCCCCTATATTTCAATTGCCTTCTACTTTTCCGAATGAAGGACTTTTAGCTTAGCGGTGATCAGTTGATCATGGGTCAGGCGCAGCAAATTTTGAAGCTTGTTCATCAGGTAATGCTCATGCTGGTCCATTTTCCCGTCAACATAAACAATCTGCCAGAGGATTTCGATAATTTTTATTTTTTCTTCGTTTGAGTAATTCGCATTGATGAGGTTGGTAAACTGCCAGAGATCAACACTTTTTTCCAGCTCCCTTTCAGCCTCTGCCATCAGGGCGTCGGCGTGATCCTGGGACAATCCGTATTTTTGTTTTAGAATGGTTAGAATGGTCTCCATCTCCGCTTCGGTAAACTTTTCATCTATCCGGGCGATCTCGACTAACAGGGCACAGGTTGCCACTCGGATATCGTGCGCTGTATTTTGTTTTAGGTCTCCGGAAACTTCGGCGGTGGTTTTGTTAAAAAATTTTTTAAGGACATCAATCATGCAATGGTACCTTTTTTCAAGTATTAAATAACGTGGGAAAATTGCAGCTTTACCGAACCGATTTCGATGATATCCTGATCGTAAAGGCTGATGGATTTCTTGATCGGCTCATCATTGACTTTGGGCTTGGGGCGCCCGCCGATATTACTGAGATGAAAACCATCGGCTTTTTTCGTAATGATGGCTGCCGTTGGGTTGATCAATAAGCCCTGGACGACGATGTCGGATGTGGGATCTTTTCCGATGGATGTAATTTTTTTGGTAAGCTCGATCTGCCCCTTCCCGCCGGCTAAATACCTTAAAAAGCCGGCTGGTTCATTTTCTTTATCTTCGGTACGGTATGCGTCGTCTTCCGGTTCAAGGTCTCTCAGCTTGCCGCGCTTCTGATGCTTATCCCAGTATCGCGTTACATTAATGCTTTTTGTGGGGTTGCTCTGTGCCATCATTCTGCGACGTTGGGTGGTATTCAGGGCCTGGGTTTCATCAAAATCATCCGGACCACCCGGAAGCGCCTGTACTTCATCTTGATATTGAAAAACCAGCGTATGCCTACCGATGCTGATAACGTCTTCATCCTGCAACCAGTGCGAGTTAATCAACTGCTCGTTGACAAAAGAGCCATTTTTACTTTGCAAATCGATCAGTACAAACCGGTCTCCCATGGAGTCGATCTTAGCATGATGTCCTGATACAGACGAGTCTTCAATGACGACATCATTGGTGTCCCGACGGCCGATCGTTAGCGAAAGACCCCTTTGAAGTTGATATTCTCCAAGGAATTTATTTTTTAATTTCAGCGTTAATGCTGGCATCTGTTTAAGCCTGGAAAATTACCTTTTCTTTATCAATCAAGATTTCAAAATATTATAGCTTGTACCGTTTTAAACTGTCAAATGCCGAAAACTGAATGTCCGTTTAACAGAGGCGGTGGCAGAGCCAAACCATGACCTCGAAAAGCCCCGGGTGATATTTTGCGCTGATCAAAGGCTACCGCCGGAATGATTGGCGCACGCTGTGTTGAGCGGGTATTATTTTGGAGACAGGAAATGGAGAGCACGTAGGGAAGTCGATAATTTCAAAACCGGGAAAAATCTATTCCGGGACCATCATTTGTTCCGGTGTTTTGTATTCGGGAGGGCCGCTCATGAAAAAGCGGGTCCCCGCAAATTGGGGTAAATGGGTCCGCGAAAATCAACAGGACAAATGGCTACCGATGAAGGTATGGTCCCGTTATTCCTTTAATAATGGTCCCGTCAATCAACTGGCCATTGAGGATGGTGTGGCTGAAGCCGTCATTCAAAAATTTATTATATGCTTCAAACTTAACGATAAGATCCGGGTATGAATCAGCATTCACGTACTGAATGGAAGCCGGTTCTTGCGGCCTGACCTCTCCGTTGGCAGTAAGATGCTGCAGCAGCAAACTGTCTATTTCTATATTGCTCACATCCAGGTAAGCACTCCCGAATATGGCGATGGGTATTAATCCATCGCTGTTTTGATTGGGAAAATCGATTCTATCATTTTGGATTGTGTTGATTTCAACAAATCGAGTGCTTTCACCGGGAGATATAAAAAATTCCACCCCTTCAATCCGTGCTGTTACGACCCGGGTATTTGTCGCAGAGGGTGTGATCGTAAAGGAATAAGGTTCAAACTCGATGCTGTTGCCCGAACTGGCGACCAGGCTGATTATGGTCCCATTGCCGGCCATAAGATTCATCGCCACGATCCCGGTTGTGACCGTCATGAAAACGTTTTTTGAGGTCAACAGCAAATGACCGCCGTTGTCAGCAGGCACAAGCGGTCTCTGCAACTTACGCCTGGTGATTGTAACCGCATCTAGAGGAATACCGTCTTGCTCGATTACATCAATACGGAAATCCAAGCTTGACATACCTGCCTTTTTTGCTTCTGAAGCAAAGCGATTAAAATCGAACCGGGATACGCTGCTGTTCGCAACACCGGTTATGGCTGAAAGAGAAATCAAAAAAATTAGAAATATTTTTAAAATGCGCGTAATCAAACCTTATCCTCTTTTATGATACATTTTTATTTTGCTCACTTTTAACATGGGTAGATTTATTTTTAATATATTTCAATATTCTTTTAAATTGCACACCGATTCCTTTACGGTTCAAATGTTTAATTTCGCCTTTTAACATTATGCCCTTATCAATTTTTGTTCCTGGGATAACCAGCCTGAGAGTTTGTCCCTCAGCGAAATTTTCCTTGGTTTCAATGAACATCCCATTTTTACTAATATTATGAATTAGCCCCTCGAAGTAATTATTTTTTGAGGTAAAATATACGGAGTTAGAGAAATGCTTTCTGGGAAACCGCCTCATTTCCGCGTCCGTTTTGGTTTCGTTTAAAATTTTAATTTGGGGCGGCGTATCCTCAGAATCCCGAATGTACTTTATGCCATAGCCATACGAGTAGTAAGAATCCTTCAGTGCAGTTTGCCACAATATGACGGATTGACGACGGTCGAGGAAGTCGAATGATGAAGAGGTGTATGGTGATTTTTCCATCTCAATATAGACTTCTGTGCCCGCCTGTAGCGGCCAGTCAGTTTCAATATACAATCCATTATCGCTGTAATTGACGATTCTGGCCTTGTAAATAATACCTTTCGAATCTTCAATTGTTGCAGGCGATTTATAATTGCTTCGAATATCAGATCTTCTTTCAGAATCTCGATCCATTCAACCTATCCTTTCTCTCCCCCCCCCGACGCACTGCAAATTTTCTGTATCGAATCGCCATACGATCTGCAAAAAAGCGAAATGCAGCGCTCAAGCCAATGTGCCAAAATTAGAGCAAGACATGTGCCAATGCATCCAAAGAAGAAAATTTGATATAAATACAACAAGATAGGAAAATTTCTGCTAAATTTTTTTACTTCAAATTTGTGAAAAGAAGTAATTAATTTTGGGGTACCAGCTTCATAATACTTAAGTGCTAGTCAATTAATACCTAAGTACCAGTTAAATTACGCTGTGCTTAAAGAGAGCCAATAACTAGAAGCCATATTAAAAAAGTGGATAGAGATGGATTCTAGTCATTTTAATTCATGCGGCACAGACAAAAGGCGGGAGTGTGCATCAACTAAAGCGAATACTGCATTCAAAAGAAAATATATCGAAGATGGAGATTTAATCTGTCATGTACCAAAAAAATCTTCTTTCCTTCCAGCTCCTTCTTTCAACGCCTCCGCTAAAAAAATAGGCCGCACTATATATTCTACGTCTATCGTTTCCGGAGCGGCGGTCGGCTGCAGGGCGTTTCGGATGTTTCGGGGTCTTCGATAATTTTTTGTTTTGATGCAGACGGGCGACTGATTTTGTGTTCTGGCGGTGCATGGTTTGCAAGGCGCCTCCGATTATTTGACTGTCTAGCGCACCTTTGCCGAATACCCTAACTTTATCTGGCAGAACAAGGCCGCTGCAACAAAAAACGATTTCAAAAAGAGATAAACGATTCGGGAGGAACAACTATCGATATGTATAAAATCATAAAACGGATATGTCAATAATTTTTAATAATATCAATTGTTAATGTAATTTATTACATAGGCCTAT
>JASFIU010000109.1:0-11264 GCA_050122495.1 Desulfobacterales bacterium
AGATATATACCGGGCCGACGCTGAAAGAATTTATACCCATCGATGAACGCTAGTAGTGCGTCCCGGTAATAATTTGCAAAACACAGTTTTATTATAGGCGTCAGTTACTGGGTTCAGGGTTCAAAGGTTCAGGGTTCTGGGTTCAGAAGTACAGCATTTAAGTGCCAGGTTTTGGGCTGCTCTGCGCTCCGGTTTCCATCAGGCATCTGACCTCTTTCTTTTGTTATCTAACCTCTGAACCTTTGAACGCTGAACCTTTGAATCCGGAGACTGACAACTAAAATGAAACGCTGTTAGGTAAATTACCGGAAGGCTATTCCTTCTTATAACCATTAAGAAAGTCTCCGGCTTCTTCGAGCTCGGAGATGATCTGGCTAAACATAAGACGTCCGAAAGCCACCGAACCGAACCAGCCGACATTGAACAGAACGTATGTCATTGTGTCTGTGCGACGCTCGATGACAAGATCGATTCTGTCACCTTCAGCGTCTCGAAAACGAAAAAACGCCTTATCCTGCTCGATTCTTTCTTCCGTTATTTCAAGCGAAAGATTTTCACCGGCCTGCAAAACCGCTTTGATGACATCGCGGTATTCAGCCATCCAAAAACTTTCGCCCCGGCCTCCGCCCAAATTATTCGAAGACACCGGCGCAGCACTGCCTGCGGTTCCTACGGTGTTTATTGCGAGGGGAGAGAGGCATCCAGTATAACAAATTAAGATAACGATCAATACGGTTGACCTAAAAATTCTCACGATTATTTTTCCCATGATGCACCCAGCAGAATTTAGCGTATTAATGTGAATTATACCTGTGATTCTCCGAATCCTCCGAACAGTCCTGAAACCAAAACAAAAATGGCGATTTGGACAATCCAGCCGATAAGACAAACGCCGATTGCGCGCCAGGTACTTTTATAATCAAGCGCCTGTCTAACGGCAATGACCATCGCCACCAGCATCCAGATGCCAATGACAAAATTGAGGATTCCCCCCAACATGGGGATGATGCCCAGAACGCGCAGGACTCCAGGTGAACTCGAGAAACCAATGGTACGCAGCAATTCCCCATAGTCTGCTTTTGTCTGGGGTTCCGGTAATAGTTTGGTTCCGATAAAATATGTCAAAAACGCCCAGATAAACCATCCCAGCAGGGCTGCTATGGTTCCGAGGACAAATCCCATTATCCCCACCGTTCCGATGGTTCCGATCCCCGCAGCGACACTTGAAAGAATGACGACTCCCATGGCTTGCCCCATGGCGCCCTTATCCGCTTCGACCTCTTCATAGAGGTTTACATCAAGTTTTGCTGCTCGTATCATACGATCTGTGAATAACGCCATGATTGCCTCCTTTCGGTATCAAAAAATTGTTAAAATGACCAGATCATAGGGATGAAAAGGGACCCCATTGCCAAAACCAGCACATTCAGCGGCATTCCCAGTTTTAAGTAATCGTTGAAGCGATACCCCCCGGGACCATAAACCAGTAAATTCGTTTGATAGCCGATCGGTGTAGCAAAACAGGCACTGGCTCCAAAGCAAACCGCTATGATAAATGGTTTGGGGTTGACACCCAGTCCCAGCGCTGCCGAGATCGCAATCGGCAGCAGCAAGATAGCAGTGGCATTGTTACTGAGTATGTGGGTACTGATGCTGGTTAACAATAGGATACCGCTTAAGACGTAAACCGGATCCAACCCGCTGAATAGTTTTAGAAATCCGTTGGCATAAAATTCTGAAGCGCCGGTTTTTTCCAGCGCAGCACTTAAGGCGATGGTTGCAATAATGATTAAAAGGACCCGGCCTTCCATGGCGCGGTAGGCATCGCGGATCTGGAGACATCCGGTTAAGATCATCAGAAACGCTGCTGCCAGGGCGCAAACCATAATATCGGCCATTCCCGTGCTGGCGGCTACCACCAGTCCCCCGAATATGGCAAAGGCCCGGCGCGCCAGTCTTTTGTGAACAATTTCATGGTGGACATCTTCAACAATGATATAATCCGGCACCCCGCGCAGTCTTTGCAGCGCTGATTCCGGACAACGAATCAGTAGGATATCGCCGATTTTTAGTCGAATATCCATGATTTTTTGTTCGGTAAAATGGAGCTCCTGGCGTTTAATGGCGATGATATGGATTTCGGGATCACGTTGCAGACGATTTTCCATCAAGCGAGCGCCCAGCAGGGAGGATTGGGGCGGTATGATCAATTCTACAATTAAAGATTCCTTCTGCCCGGCCGCGAAATTCATGCCCTGCTCCGCCAGAGGTAATTCCACCATATTTGCATGCAGAATTTCAACCAGATCATTGGCCGAGCCTTTGACCAGCAAAAGATCGTCGGGTGCAATTTGAACCGAATCCCTATCCGGGTAAAAAATATGTGAGTACCGGATCAGTTCGAGTACTTCAATATTTGGATATTTTTGTGCAAAATATGAATTCGGATCTTCACCGATAATACGGCTTCCGCGCGGGACCTGTAGCTCGGCCAGATAACGTCGATGCGTGTCATCCTGTAACTCACACACGGGATTATGCATACTGGGCATCAGCATGGGGGCGGCAAAAACAAGAAAAATGATTCCCAGCAGGGCAATGGGCACCCCTAAACGCGAGAGTTCAAACATCTGCAAAGCGCCATATCCATGAATGGCACTTAAGTCGCTGATAATGATATTGGTGGAGGTTCCGATCAGGGTGCAGGTGCCGGCTAAAATGGAGGCATATGAAATCGGAATTAAAAATTTTGACGGGCTGAAATCCAATTCACAGCTGAGACTTAATATAATCGGGATAAAAAGGACGACCACCGGGGTATTGTTGATGAAAGCCGATGCCAATCCGACTATGGCAAGGATCAAAACAATAGCCAGCTTCGGCCGCCCCCGGGAATATTGAAGTACTTTTTGGCTGATAAACCCGACCGCGCCGGTGCGGACCATGCCCTTGCTGATGAGGAACATGGATCCGACTGTGATGACCGCCGGACTTGCAAAGCCCGCAATGGCTTCTTTGGGCGTTAAGATTCCGGTGAGAATCAGTGCGACCATGATACCGATTGAGGTCAGATCTACCGGTAGCTTCTCGGTTATCAACAAAAGCATCGCAATCAATAAAATAACAGTCACCAGCCAGATGGCCATATGATTACCTCACCGAAATTGTGATTTACCGTCGCCAGAATACGCTTTGGGCTCTACCATAATTAAGCATAAATCTGTATTCAAAAACGTCATTGTCAAGTTCCAGTCCGACAAACATATCTGTCAGATCCCTTTAAATTGTTTCAAAATCCCAGATTATGTTTGAGTGTCCCGCAATAGCGGGATTAAATCGCTAAACTAAATAGATTAATAAATGCATCAAGGCGCAAACCGATTTGAAAGATGGGGTGGCGGACAATGCTTTGCCGGCACCGCAACTCTGGTGCGGCAGCACACTTTTTATGACGAATAAGCCCAATCATCTGATTCCTGGCAACTTAACATTATTCTAATCAAAATATGTTTTTCTTGAAAAAAAGTGTTGCAGTGATATTATATTATCTGTATATACATCTAAACATTTAGTCAACTAATCAATTTCTTACAACCTGCTTCGGTGCGAGTCACCGACCACTCGCAGAGCGGGTGGCTTGGATTTTACCGCCATAGGCGGGAAAATACAAAGGCCCGCAGGTGCCTTAATCGGTGCGGGTGGAACCGGGTGCAAAGCACCCGGTTGAAAACACCCAATCAAATGATTTACGAGAGAATTAACATAACGTCAATACCATCGGGAATCATGATTCGTCCGGTGAACGTGCGGTCTGATGTCCCGAATTTAAGGTGATCCCGTGAAGATCGTTGACGATTCCAATCCAATTCCGAAATACATCCAAATCAGTGCCTGGCTAAAAGAGCTTATTGAAACCGGAAGGTACAAAAAAGGTGAAAAACTGCCTTCCGAAATCCAGCTCGCCAAAATATGTGAGGTCAACCGCGCGACATTAAGACAGGCCATCAATGAATTAACCAGCATGGGGTTGCTGAGAAAGGAGAAGGGCACCGGCACATTCGTCTCCTCACCTGCGCCTGCCGAATTAAGGCAAAAGCTGGAGTATATTTCCAGCACCACGGACTTGATGAAAGATAGCGGCATAGCCCAACGCACCCAGATTCTTGGAAAACAGGTTGAGCAAGCCCCAGATAAAATTGCCAGAGCCTTGTTCTTGGGTTCGAATAAGAAGGTATATGTTGTCCGACGTGTAAGAGTCGGTGATGATACGCCTTATATTTATGAGGAAAGTTATCTACCCGATGACCTTTTTAAGGGCATTTTAGAAATGGATCTAACCGGTTCCATGTACAAATTAATTTCTGAGCAATTTAATATCGTACTGGCACGCTGCCAGCAGACCATCAGTGCCGTCAATCTGAATGCTAAAATAGCTAAAATATTGCAGCTATCGAAAAATGCAGCCGGCATTTTCATGGAAAGCCTTACCTTTGATGAAAACAGTATCCCGGTTGAAGTTCTCTATTCGTATCACAGGGGGGATACCTACAAACTAGAAATTGAGCTTGGAAGGTATCACGCCAAAGCCGGTGAAGTAAATTTTACAACCTAAATTTTCAAACACAGTAGGAGGGGACATGGCTATCGTCAATGCAAAAGAGATGCTGTTGAAGGCAACGGCTGAAAAATATGCTGTCGGTGCCTTTAACATCACCAACCTGATCCAGATGGAAGCCGTCGTGGATGCGGCCGTCGAACTTAAAGCACCCCTGATTGTTCAGGCCTCGGTGGCACCGTCAAAGTTTTTACGTCCGCAGGTGATCGGGGCTATTTACAAAACCCTGGCAGAAACTGCTCCCATCCCGATCTGTCTGCACCTGGACCACTGCAATGATGTGGATTTTTGCAAAGTGTGCGCAGATGCCGGATACACCAACATAATGATCGATGCATCCAAACAGGAATTTAAGGAGAATATCCGGCAAACCAGAGACGTGGTAGATTATTGCCACGGGCTTGGAAATATATCGGTGGAAGGAGAGCTGGGCACCGTTTCAGGAGTAGAAGATCAGGTTCGGGTTGCTGAGGATGAGGCCGAACTGTGTGATCCGGAACAGGCCATGGCGTTTGTCGAGCAAACCGGCATCGATATTTTTGCACCCGCTATTGGGACCGCCCATGGCGTCTACAAAACCAAAAATCCAAAACTTGATTTCGATCGTCTAGAAAAAATTGCATCCCTGATCAATGGCCGGGAAATAAGGGTCCCGCTCGTTATTCATGGCGGAACGGGCCTTAAGCCGGACGTTGCCAAAAAATTGGTTTCACTGGGCGGCTCTAAGTATAATGTGTCAACCGATTTGAAGCATACACTGATCGACACGACCTACGACTATATTTCTGCCAATCGGGATGAATACAACCCCGGTAAAATCGATGCCTCTGTCAAAGAAGCCATCAAAGGCAAAATCAAGTACTGGATTGAGTTGTTGGGCAGCGCTGGCAAAGCCTAAGGGCTGTCAAGAAAAAGAAGTGACTAAAGTGAACTAAAGTTTGAAGTGACTAAAGTTATGGTGTCGCTGCGCTCCATCTTTTAATAAAAATGATAGAATTCCTTAATCCCGCTATAGCGGGATCACTTTAGTTCACTTGTAACTTTAGCGCACTTGCCATGATATGTTTAAGACCGCTGCTATTCTAAATAGTTTTCTGTAAAATATAAGTCGATTAATTAATAATGGGGGATACGCTATGTCAGAATTAAAAGCCATTTTTTGGGATCAGGATGGGGTCATTATCGATACCGAAAAAGACGGGCACCGGGTGGCCTTCAACAAGATGTTCAAAGACTTTGGTCACGAGTTTGAGTGGGATGTCGACACCTATGGTGAACTGCTTGAAATCTCGGGTGGCAAGGAAAGAATGCGCCATTATTTTACGCAAAAGGGCATTATCCTCGAAGGCGATGCCGAGAAAGACGCTGAATTACTTTTGACGCTTCACAAGAAGAAAACCGCCATATTTGTGGAAATGGTTGAAAGCGGCATCCTACCACTGAGGACGGGCGTCAAAAGGCTCATGCTGGAAGCCATGGACGCCGGTTTGCGTCTGGGGGTTTGTACCACCGCCAATGAGCGATCGGCCAATGCCATTGCCAAAGGCATGCTAGCGGAGATCAACCTTGAATTTGTTCTGGCCGGCGATGTTGTCAGCAAGAAAAAGCCGGATCCGGAAATCTATTTGCTGGCTTTGGAAAAATCGGGTTTATCGCCCGATGAATGCATTGTGATCGAGGATTCACGCAACGGAATTCTGGCAGCCAAAGCAGCGGGTCTGAGGGCTGTGGCAACCACCAATATCTATACCGAAAATGAAGATTTAAGTGATGCCTCCATCGTTGTGACTTCGTTGGGTAATCCGGACGGTGAAAAAGGGGTGTTGAAAGCGTCCGACAAGCCCTTTGAATTTGATGGGGTGTTGCACGCGGATCAATTGATAGGTTATTTTAGCAGCTAAAAAATCACTGTCATCGGTTTATAATTGAGGTTTGTTCAGCTGATAAATACAGCATTTCTAAATGTCATTTTTCACCAAGGAGGCAAAACATGCTTGTAGGGGTTTTAAAGGAAATCAAAGCGGAAGAAAACCGCGTGGCGCTGTCTCCAGGGGGTGTTGAGGTCATGCGCCAAAATGGTCATTCGGTACTTGTCGAAAAAAATGCCGGCAGTGCCAGCGGGTTCGGAAACACCAGCTATCAAAACGCCGGGGCTGAGATCGTGGCCAAACCCGGTGAGATTTTTGACCGTGCGGAAATGATTTTACGTGTCAAGGAACCTCAACCTTCCGAATTTGATCTGATCAAAAAAGGCCAAATCTATTTTGCTTATCTCCATTTGGCGGCATCAGAATCGGTGACGCGGGCAATGATTGACGCCGGTTCGATCAATTTCGCCTATGAAACCATTCAAAAGCCGGACGGGTCGCTGCCGCTGCTCAAGCCAATGAGCGAGGTGGCTGGTCCCATGGCGATTCAGCAGGGAGCCAAATATCTCGAGATGGCTCAGGGCGGACACGGGGTTTTGTTGGGTGGTGTTCCGGGTGTGGACCCGGGTACGGTGATGATTATCGGCGGCGGTGTTGTGGGCATTAATGCGGCCAAACTGGCTTGCGGCTTGGGGGCCAAGGTCTACGTTCTAGATATCGACCTGGTTCGTCTGCGGTATCTCAGCGATGTCATGCCAGGCAATTGCATTACCTTAATGTCCAGTCCGGCCGCCATCCGCGATGTGCTGCCCAAGGCCGATGTTGTGGTGGGCGCTGTGCTGGTACCGGGCAGTAAAACTCCCAACATGGTTACCCGTGAAATGCTCAAAACCATGAAAAAAGGATCGGTTTTAATAGATGTTTCCATCGATCAGGGCGGTTGTTTCGAGACCTCCAAAGAGACCACCCATGATGATCCGACCTATACGATCGATGGCATTGTTCACTATGCCGTCAGCAATATGCCCGGGGCGTTACCCCGAACGTCCACGCTGGCACTGAACAATGCTACCTTGCCTTATGCGATTGAGATAGCAAACAAAGGCTGGAAAAAGGCGATAAAGGAGAGTCCCGCAATTAAGCTCGGGGCCAACGTTGCCAGCGGTCATGTGACCTATAATGGAGTTGCGCAAGCTTTCGGACTTGAGCATGTCCGAATCGATAAACTGGTATAGGATCATTTTTGATATTTTGGTTAATTATGGATAAAAAAAAACTATCGTGCTTGATTACCCATTCATGCAAAGGAGTCGCTCATGATTGTAGGTGTTTTAAAAGAAATCAAAGCTGAGGAGAATCGCGTGTGCATGACCCCTGCCGGTGTGGAGGTCATGAAACAAAACGGCCATGAGGTTTTGGTCGAAAAAAATGCCGGTCGGGGCAGCGGATTTAATAACGCGGCATTTAAGACAGCCGGCGCTGAGATCATTGATACCCCCGCAGAAATCTTTAAACGCGCTGATATGGTCATGCATGTCAAAGAACCTTTGGCGGCCGAATACGATCTTATCCGCAAAGACCAGATCATTTTTACCTATCTGCACCTGGCGGCAGCCGAAGAGCTGACACACGTGTTGATCAAAAGCGGATCGGTCGGGATTGCTTATGAGACCATCCAAAAAGAAGATGGCTCTCTGCCGTTGCTCACGCCGATGAGCGAGGTGGCCGGTCGCATGGCGATCCAGCAGGGCGCCAAGTATCTGGAAATGGCCCAGGGCGGCCATGGTGTGTTGCTGGGTGGCGTGCCCGGAGTCGACCCCGGCACCGTCGTCATTATCGGCGGGGGGATTGTGGGCACCAATGCCGCTAAAATGGCCTGCGGCCTGGGTGCCAAAGTGTATATTCTCGACCTGGATCTGGAGCGTTTGCGGTACCTCAGTGATGTGATGCCCAGCAACTGCTTTTCGCTGATGTCCAAACCGACAACGGTCCGCCGCTTGATCAAAGAGGCTGACGTCGTCGTCGGTGCTGTCTTGATCCCGGGGGCCAAAGCACCCCGGCTGGTGACCCGTGAAATGCTGAAAACGATGAAGAAAGGCGCGGTGCTGGTGGATGTGGCGATTGATCAAGGCGGATGCTTCGAAACCTCAAAGGCCACCACCCATGGCGAGCCGATCTACACCGTTGATGGTGTGGTGCATTACTGCGTCGCCAACATGCCGGGGGCAGTACCCAAAACATCTACCCTGGCGTTGACCAATGCCACACTGCCTTACGCAGTTGAGATTGCCAATAAGGGCTGGAAAAAAGCCATGCAGGATAATCCTGAGATTAAGTTTGGCGCCAATGTGGTTAAGGGTAAAGTAACCTATCAAGGGGTTTCGGAGGCGTTTGGACTGGAGTATACGCCGATCGACAAACTCCTCTGATGCTCAGGTTTCAGGTGTCAGTGTTCAGGGGTCAGCAAAAAGCCGGTGTCAGAGGTTCAAGGATTTGTTAAATTGGTTTTATTTGTCTTATTGCTTGAATTGGTTGGCTTAGACAGAAACAATTAAACCAATATAACGTGTGCTCAATGCTGACTCCCGGCATCTTAATGTTTTAAGCAAAACGAGATCGAAATAAATATATTAACTTACATTTTTAAATTTATTCTAAGGAGATTGTAATGAAAAAAGAATTGAAAGACTGGTTTGTGCCATGGTTGATGACTGCAAGAGAGTACAACACAGGTATCCTGGATAAGGCCTGGGCACAACCCGATTATGCCCGCCTGATGTTGAACGAGAATCCGATTCAGCCCTCTGAAAAAGTAGTCCAGGCCATTGCCGAAGCCGCCAGACATGGCAACTGGTATCCGGACAGCTTCAAGGAATTAAGAACCAAAATCGGCGAAATGTATAATCTGGGACCGGACAATGTTGCGATTTGCAACGGCTCTTCGGAAACCATTGATGCCATGATGCGAATTTTTATGCAGCCCGGTGAAGAAATTATCATGTCCACCCCCACGTTTGAATTGTTCCCGGTGCGTGCGGAATTGTGCGGGGCCAAGCCGGTGCAGATACCATTACGCGAAGAAGATCTGCAATACGATGTTGAAGGCATGCTCAATGCCATAAACGATAAGACCAAGCTGATTTTAATTATCAATCCCAATAATCCCTCCGGCGTATTTATTGATGATGCGGATCTTGAGCGCTTTTGTGAGACCGGCATTCCGCTATGTATTGACGAGGCTTATGGCGCCTATACACCGGATAGAAAGACGAAAGCACCGCTGATCGAAAAATATCCGCATGTATTTTTGTCGGTTACTCTGTCTAAAGCCCATGGGTTTGCCGGGATTCGCCTGGGCTTTGTGCTGGGATCCGAAGAAATGATTAAGGCCTTTAACACCATGTTTTTGCCCTGGAATGTCAGCCTGATGTCAGCCGCCGCTGCCCAGGCCATATTCGATAACCCTGAGGAAGTTGAAGCCAAAGTGAAGCACAACAACGACTGGATGGATCGGTTTTATGATGAGCTGCGAAAATTAGGACTCAAGCCCTATCCGGCGCACGGCAATTATATGCTTGTTGATGCAACCATGACGGGAAAAACAACCTCCGAGATCCTGGATGCGGCCATCAGAACGCATAAGGTATATCTGAAGAGTATCGCCGAAATCCACGGCAAGAGCGGCTATTTTAGGGTTACCCCGGGACTCGACGAGGAAAATGAACGCTTTATCAAATTTATCCGGGAGTATTTCGGATAGAAAAGAATTTAAATCCACAGATTTCGCAGATTTCACAGATATAGATTAGAAATCATACTCAGCTGTGATGCAAAAATAAAAATTATCTGCGTTAATCTGTGGATTCTATTTGTAGCCCGTATCGATTAAACCGATTGATATAGAGAAAAGGAGTGACATTTTGAAAGACAGCGCACAGGTCGTAATCATCGGCGGGGGTATTGTCGGTTGCAGCACCGCTTACCACCTCGCCAAAATGGGATGGAAGGATGTGGTTTTGATTGAGAAGGGTGAGTTGACCAGTGGTTCCACCTGGCATGCCGCCGGCCTGGTCGGGCAGTTACGATCAGACCGCAATCTCACCCGCATGCTGCAATACAGCGTTGGTCTGTATGAAAAACTCGAAGCCGAAACGGGGCTGACCACCGGTTGGAAGAAAAGCGGTTGTCTGCACCTGGCCAGCACTGCGGAACGGATGTTTGAGCTTAAACGCGGGGTTACCACCGCCCGCAGCTTCGGCCTCGAAATGCACATGATTTCACCCCAGGAAGCCTACGATCTCTGCCCGATTCTCTCCCTGGACGGCATCATCGGAGCGGCCTTTATGCCCACGGACGGCCAGGCCGATCCCTCAGGCATTACCCAGGCTTTAGCCAAGGGGGCGCGGAACCGAGGCGCTAAAATATACCGCAATACGTTGGTGACCGGATTTGAATTTGGTAGAAATCGGGTTTCGGCCGTGAAAACCACCCAGGGCGATATCCAGTGTGAAATCGTTGTCAATTGCACCGGAATGTGGGGTTTTCAGGTCGGTGAGATGCTGGGAGTGAATACACCGGTGGTGCCTTTTCAACACCAATACCTGGTGACCAATCCGATTGAGGGGATCCCGAAAGATCTGCCAACGATTCGCGATAAAGACAATCTGATCTACTACAAAGAAGAAGTCGGCGGGCTAGTGATGGGCGGTTATGAAAGAAACGGTATCCCCTGGGCCGTCGATGGGGTGCCCAATGACTTCACCTCCCGGCTGCTATCTTCC
>JASFIU010000110.1:0-11228 GCA_050122495.1 Desulfobacterales bacterium
GCAGATTGCGGATTGAAATATCCAACATATCGCGCAATAAAAAATCCGCAATCTGCAATCCGCATTCCGCAATTTTAAGTGCTTCATTGATTTTCGATTGCAAGTTGATTTTAACTTCAGCGCCTCTTTGATTATTTATCCGTGAGCGCCGCCACTCCCGGCAACACTTTTCCCTCCATAAATTCCAGCGACGCGCCACCGCCGGTTGATACATGCGAAACTTTATCGGCAACTCCGGCCCGGTTAACTGCCGAAGCTGAATCGCCGCCGCCGATAACGGTTGTGGCGCCTTTTGCGGTTGCTTCTGCCAGGGCATTGGCGATGGCATAGGTTCCGTTTGCAGTTGCTTCAATTTCAAAAACTCCCATGGGGCCGTTCCAGACAACGGTTTTGGCAGTGCCGATAATCGTCCGGAATTTTTCGATCGTTTTCGGTCCGATATCCAGACTGAAGTCATCTGCGGAAATCGCATCTGCGCCAATTTCTTTCAGGGTCCCGACCTTACGCGCGTCGAAATCAAAGGTCTTTGAAACCATACAGTCAACCGGGAGGATAATTTTATCGCCACCCTGTGCCAGCAGTTCTTTGGCCAGTTCAATTTTATCTTCTTCAAGCAAAGATTTGCCGATTTCTTTTCCCTGGGCTCTGAAAAAAGTATAGGTCATCCCGCCCCCGATGATGATGTTGTCAACCCGGGGCAGCAGGTTGGAAATAATCTCAATTTTGCCGGAAATTTTGGCACCCCCTAAAATGGCAACAAATGGTCTATCCGGGTTTGCCATGACGCCGCCAAGATATTCGAGTTCTTTCATCAACAGAAAGCCGGCGGCACACTGTGAAATATGATGGGTGACGCCTTCTGTGGATGCATGCGCCCGATGCGCGGTGCCAAAGGCGTCATTTACATAGACATCGCCCAGCCTGGCCAGCCTGGCCGCAAAGTCCGGAGCATTATCCGTTTCTTGGGCGTAATACCGCAAATTTTCCAGGAGGAGAATATCGCCCCCGCTAAGATCATCGATTGCGGTCTCAACTGTTTCTCCGATGCAGTCGTCAACAAATTTCACCTTTCTTCCGAGCAGAGCGTTGAGAACCGTCACACAGGGTGCCAGCGACATTTCCGGGACGCGCCTGCCTTTGGGGCGTCCGAGGTGGGACATCAGGATAAGCTGGCCGCCGGCGTTGGTGATATATTTAATGCTGGGCAGGGCGGCTCGAATGCGTTTGTCATTGGCCACCTTACCGTTTTCCAGCGGAACATTGAAATCCACCCGCATCAAAACGCGTTTCCCCTTTAGATCCAAATCCTCAATGGTCAGCTTGTCCATACTTTCTCCCCCGTAAGATCCTATATTTTCAATAGCCACAGACCCACACAGACATACACAGGCAAATCTTTTCCGCGGGCGACGCTGCCCGAGGAAAAACTGAATGCCCTACGGGCAACAGTAAAAACGATTTTGTGGTCGAATTTTAGACGACTAAATTTAAACCATCCCGTTTAGTTATTTTAATCGCAAAGCGATTGACATTTTTCGTTCGGCCAATGCCTGCCCCGCCATAGCTTAAGCGACGGTGGGTCGGCCGAACAAAAGTTAGCGTGAGTCTGTGTGGGTCCGTGGCTAATTAACCATCAGACCTCAGCACTCAGTCCTTTTATGAAAGCGCTGCCAGCATTCCGATCAAATCCACGACCCGGTTCGAGTAGCCCCATTCGTTGTCATACCAGGAAACAATGCGGGCATAGCCGTCTTCCTCGGAGCTTGTGGACAGGGCATCGAAAATACTCGAATGCGTGTTGCCGATGATATCGCTGGAAACCAGTGGCGCTTCACTGTATTCGACAACGCGCTGCATCGGTCCACCGGCAGCTTTCTGAACCGCAGCATTGATATCTTTGCGGGAGGCCTTTGTTCCCAGCCGGCAGGCAAGGTCCACGATCGAGCCGTCCGGCACGGGCACGCGCATGGCCAACCCATCCAGTTTTCCCTTCAGCTGGGGCAGCACCTTGCCGACGGCTTTGGCTGCTCCGGTGGTCGTCGGGATAATGTTTTCCCCGGCAGCCCGGCTGCGGCGAAAATCCTTATGGGGTACATCCGCCAGGCGCTGGTCATTGGTGTAGGCGTGCACCGTGGTGATGAAACCCTCTTCCAGGCCAAAGGTATCATCGAGGATTTTAGCAATTGGCGCCAGGCAGTTGGTTGTGCAGGATGCATTTGAAACGATACGGTGTTCCGGCTTGAGTTCGTCGTCGTTAACGCCGATCACGATGGTGGCGTCGATTTCCTCCTTTGCCGGTACGGTCAGAATCACTTTTTCTGCGCCTGCTGCCAGGTGCTTTTCCAGGGGTTCTCGATCGCGGAATACGCCGGTGGATTCGATCACAAACTGTGCGCCCAATTCTTTCCACGGGATTTCAGCCGGATCGCGATGCTCGGTCATGACCACCCGTTGGGTGTCGACGGTCATGGCGTCTTCTTGCGCAGCTACCTCCTTGTCAAAAATGCCCATGACGGTATCATATTTGAGGAGGTAAGCCAGCTGCTCATTGTCAAACAAGTCGTTGATCACGACGACTTCCATGTCGTCCCGATCGCTGATGATGCGGAATACACTCCGGCCGATGCGGCCGAATCCGTTTATGCCAACTTGGATAGCCATTATGCTGCCTCCTTATCGATTTTCATAAACTTTCGGACAAGATCAACCACCCGATGGGCATACCCCCAGCCATTGTCATACCAGGCCAGCGTTTTGGAAACATTTTCCTTCTGGACCATAGTTGCCATAGAATCGAACGTGCTTGAATACGGGCTGCGAATAATATCACTGGAAACAATGGGATCATCCTCATAATTCAGAATTCCCTTCCATTGATCCGAAGCCGCCGCGGTGCGGATAACTTCATTTACGGCCACATCCGTCACCTGCTTTTGGTGCCAGCAAACCAAATCCACCACGGATCCATTGGGAACCGGTACATTCATGGAGGCGCCGCTCAATCGTCCGGCAAGGTCCGGGATCAATTCGGTGACCACCTGAGCGGCGTTGGTTTCCTGGGGGATGATATTTTCGGCGGCTGCGCGTCCGCGCCGCTTATCTTCAGAAGGCACATCCGCCAGACGCTGCTGGTTGGTATAGGCATGAACGGTACTCAAAAATGCTTTTTGAATGCCAAAGGCCTCATGCAGGATTTTTATCACCGGTGCGGCACAGTGAGCCGTGCAGGACGCATTGGAAACAATGCGGTGCGCCGGCTTTAACTGATCATCATTGACCCCCATGACCACTGTGATGTCCGGCGGTGTTTTCTGTGGTACGCACAGAATCACCCGTTTGGCACCCTGCTTCAGATGTTTTTCAAAGTCCTCCCGGGTCCGGTGCTGGGCCGTAGCCTCAATGACAATGTCTACGCCTAAGTCGCCCCAGGGCACATCGCCGGGCTCCTTTTTAGAAAGCATGGGGATCTGGCGGCCGACCACATAGAGATTGCCCTCCTGTATGCTGACCTCATCGGGGAAAGGCCCCAGTATCGTATCAAAGCGCAAGAGGTATTCCAGGGCTTTATGATCGGCAATATCACTAATGGCGGCCAGTTTAATGTCTTCGCTCTGGTAAAGAATTCGAAATAGATTTCTCCCGATTCTTCCAAAGCCCATTAAGCCGATAGTCGTTGCCATACGTCACCTCCTCGTGGTCTTGGTCAAACGCTTACATATTAATCATTTGATGCGGGTGTTATCATTACTAAAAATTAGCCATAAGGAACTTACTTTAGCAGCATTGATTAGACTATCCAAGAATTTCAACAATACTAGGCGTATAATCCTGCGGCGGCTCAAAGCCCAGAAGCGTCAGGCAGGTTGCCGCCAGATTACTGATTCCGGGATCAGCATGCGCCGCAAGCTTCATTTTTATGTTGCCGGTCGGTTCATACACGTAGGCAAACACCGGATTGAGTGAATGGGCCGTCCGTGGTTTGGGCTCACCGGTTTTTTCATCATATATGATTTCACCGGTTTTATAATTGCACTCATACATATCATCCGAATTGCCGTGATCCGCTGAAACTACCAGAATGCCATTGGCTTTTGTTACCGCTCTGACAATCCGACGGATACACAGATCGACGGTCTCAACAGCAATTTCAACGGCCTGAGGGATACCGGTGTGTCCGACCATATCACCGTTGGCATAATTGAGCCGGATAAAATCGTAATCCCCGCCCAGGATGGCTTCAACGACCTGGTCGGTAATCTCGGCCGCTTTCATCCAGGGTCTTTGTTCAAAGGGGACAATGTCCGAGGGCACCTCGATGTAATCCTCCAAAGAATCGTCAAATTTTCCGGAGCGGTTGCCGTTAAAGAAATAGGTCACATGGCCAAATTTTTGGGTTTCACTGATGGCCAGCTGCTTTACACCGGACTTAACAAGATACTCGCCGACGGTGCGGTCAATCCCGGGCGGATTGACCAGATACTTTTGCGGAATCAGCGCATCACCGTCGTATTGCATCATGCCGGCATATTTTATATTAAGTTTGGGCCCCCGCGGAAATTTGTCAAATTCATCCGCTTCAAAAGCCATACTGATCTCGATGGCTCGATCACCCCGGAAATTGAAGAAAATGACGCTGTCATTTTCTTCAATGGGTCCCAGGGGCGTTCTGTCCGCCTTGTCCCGGGAGATGATAAATGGCGGAAGATCCTGGTCGATAACACCCGGGTTTTCATGGCGCAATGTTTCGATGGCCTCACGGGCGGACCCGAATGTTCGGCCCTCGCCCAGGACATGGGTTTTCCAGCCCCGTTCAACCATGCCCCAGTTGGCTTGATAGCGGTCCATGGTGATTTGCATGCGGCCGCCGCCGGATGCGATGGCAAAATCAATTTGGCTGTCCTTTTTGAGCTCTTTTAGAAAATTTTCGAGCTGCTCGACATAATCCAAAGCGGAAGTTGGCGGTACATCCCGTCCATCCAGAAGAATATGAACACGGGCGATTTCAACGCCCTGGTTTTTGGCCTTTGCCAGAAGGGCTTCCAGATGGTCGATATGGCTGTGAACGTTGCCGTCTGAAAAAAGACCGATAAAGTGCAGCCTGGAATTGTGTTGCACCACGCTCTGAATCAATTCTTTCCAAACGTCGCCTTCAAACAGCGCACCACTTTCGATAGACTCATTGACCAGTTTGGCGCCTTGGGCAAAAACACGGCCGCAGCCGATGGCATTGTGGCCGATCTCACTGTTGCCCATATCCGCATCCGAGGGCATGCCCACGGCGGTGCCATGGGCTTTAAGTTTTGCACTCAGGGCATTCTGAGCCAGCCAATCCAGGGTCGGGGTATTTGCCCGGCTAACGACATCGCCCTCCGCACATGTGCCGATCCCCACACCATCCAAAATCGCCAGAACAACCGGCCCCTCTGGGCCTTTGAAATTTTTTGCCTTTTTTAAGGGTTCTATTTTTGTGGCCGCCTTTGTCATTTCATGATCCTTCCTGGTTGCATGGCACAAATTTAGAAGTTTAGCTCGTCGGCTGCTGTTCTTAATATCCCGGCGCTGTGTTCTAGAGCTTGCGCTTCCTCGTCTGATAGCACCGGCTGGATCGTCTCTACGACCCCTGTGGCCTTGAGCACCCGGGGCAGGGAAAGGCTGACACCGCCAAAACCTTCGACGTTCGAAAGGGTGAAGACGGCACCCTCATCATCTCCGATGGCTCTGACAATTCTGGCGATACCGGCGCCGATGCCGTAATAGGTGGCACCTTTGCCCTCGATGATGCGATAGGCCGCTTTGCGGACACCGTCGTCAATTTTGGTTTTGACTTCATCTGTGATGGAATGGCCAATTTGGGCTGCAAATTCTTCAACCGGCACGCCTCCGACTTTGCCGGATGACCAGGCCAAAACTTCAGAATCTCCATGTTCTCCCAGAACATAGGCGTGCACCGAATGCGGTGCGATGTCAAGATGCTCTGCAAGAAGGGTGCGAAATCGAGCGGTGTCAAGAATGGTTCCGGATCCGATGACCCGTTGGGAAGGTAAGTTAGATATCTTCGTAACCACCTGGGTCATAATATCAACCGGGTTGGAGACAATCAGCAGGAGGGCCTCCGGTGCGTATTCAAGCACCTGAGGTACCACATTTTGAAAAACCTGGACGTTACGTTCCAGCAGTTGCAGTCGGGTTTCTCCCGGCTTCTGCCCGACCCCGCAGGCCAGAACAACCATATCGGCGCCTTTGAGTGCAGCGTAATCACCGGCCGCAATCTTTACGGGCCGACTGAACGGTGTGGCATGCAGAATGTCCTCGGCATGTGCTGCCGCCAGATCTGCATTCAGGTCGACAAGGATCAGCTCGTTGGCTTTGCCTTCGAGCGCAATGGCAAAGGCCCCTGAGCTGCCGACGAAACCACAACCAACAATTCCAATCATCATAGCGATACGTTTCCTTTATTCAGCGGCTTCACCATTCATGATCCAGTTAGGCAGAACTGTCTGATCCATCCGGGTCACCGATGGAATGCTTTGCTGCGAGGTCTTCAATTTCCTTCCGGTAGTGCTGATATTCTTGCGATTCTGTCGGGCTGTAGTTTAAATTTTTATATAGACTGGTAATCTGGGTAAATATGTTATGGGCTTCTTCTTTATCCTTAAACTGATAGTTGCGTTGAATGAGGTCCTTGATCAGTTGAAAACTTTCAAGCTGCCGCTCAAGGGGCATGGATGCATCCACATCGTCGAAGGCATCCTGTTGCAAAAAGACCATATCGAGCAAGGTCGCTTTTTGCCATACCATATAATCTTCGATACTGATTCCCTCTTCGCCGGTAACCTGCATCATCTGGTAGATGGAATCACCCTGGTGCAATAATTCCTGCATGGCTTTGACGTCGCTAACCCATCCGGGGCCGAGATTTTCGGCAAACCAGTCTTTCAACTGATCCAGATAGCGGGACCAGGATATCAGGGGATCAATGGCCGGATAAAAACGCTTGTAAGCCCGATCATATGAAAGACCCAGAAATGTTTTGACCGTGGCCAGGGTTGCCTGGGTGACCGGTTCCTCGAAATTACCGCCGGCAGGTGAAACGGTTCCGATCATCGTGAGACTGCCGATCGATTGGTCCGGGCATTTGATCACGCCGGCCCGTTCGTAAATATTTTTAACGGAGGAATCTAAATAGGCTGGAAAGGCTTCTTCACCGGGGATTTCTTCCATCCGCCCGGAGGTCTCGCGCATAGCCTGGGCCCAGCGGGAGGTGGAGTCTGCGATCATCAACACATTGTAGCCCATCTGACGGTAGTATTCGCCCAGTGTAATCCCGGTGTAAATCGAAGACTCCCGCGCAGCCACCGGCATAGAAGACGTGTTGCAGATGATAATGGTGCGGTCCATCAATGATCCGCCGGTCCGGGGATCTTTAGTTTCCGGGAACTCCCTGATGGTCTCAACGACTTCGCCGGCGCGCTCACCGCAAGCGGTCACAATCACAATGTCCACCGTCGAATAGCGTGAGATCAGGCTTTGCAGCACGGTTTTACCGGCGCCGAACGGTCCGGGGATGCAGGCCATCCCGCCGCGCGCGATGGGGAAAAACGTATCGATGATGCGGGTAGTCGTGGTCATGGGTTCGGTGGGATACAGCCGTTCCGCATGGCGTCGACGTATCATGGTCTCGGGAATCGGGCGGCGTACCGGCCAGGACTGCACCATGGTGAGTTCACGCTCTGTGCCATCTGCGGTTTGAATCCGGGCGACAGGAGTCTTTACGGAAAAGCTTCCCTGTTGAATCCAGGTGACCTCAACCGCCTCGGGTTCATTAAAAGGTATCATAATTTTGTGACGAAACAATCCTTCCTGGACGGTCCCGATGGGTTGCCCGGCGACAAGCTTGTCGCCGTTTGAAACCGTCGGTGTAAAGTCCCACTTCTTTTTGGGGTCCAGGGGGAATACATCGACACCGCGCGGCAGAAAAAACCCGTGATCGCGGGCCAATAGTGCTAAAGGATTTTGCAACCCGTCAAAGACTTGTCCCAGCAATCCGGGACCCAGAGAAACCGACAGCATCTGGTCGCTCATCTCAACCTGATCACCCACCCGAACGCCACGGGTGTCTTCAAACACCTGCATGTCGGCTGTATTGCCCTGGACGCGCAGCACCTCAGCCATGAGGCGTTCATTGCCGACACAGATAAAACCCACCTCATTTTTCTTAATGGCCTTACCCCCTGTATCGATATTCACCAGACTTTCGCGTACGGTCAACACGCGGGCGCTGGCACCCTCAGATGCGGGTGCTGTGTCTGGCTTAACCGCCGAAGATTTTTGGTTGCTCATCAGTTACCTCCGTTACTAACTCATCAAAGCGCACTTTGGCATCTTCGATATTATAGAACAGCCACCGTTCGATGATGTCCCATTTGAGAATGTATATTAGCACCGCACTGAATCCGAACTCATAGGCCGGGACCGATCGATCGATGTGGTCCCAGAGCGTGTCCTTGAGCAGGCGCTCGAGCGCCAGGGTTTCTCCGGCTTCAAGATGGGTGCGCGCCTGAGGAATCCAGGGATAAACGGCACTGAGCTTAAAATGCGGATGATCCCAGTTGCGTTCGATATGGTTGATATAGCGCCCGACACCCCATGGCTCCCCGGCAACCGGAGCCGGCAGACCGCGGAAACGACGCCGCAGGGCGGCCATAATCGTGCGCTGATCAATGGGAAAATCAAAGATGGATTGAAGCGCCGGGAGCGTGATGCGTTCTTCCATCTTTTTGAAATTGGTAATCATTTCCTGATCCGTGCGGGTTGCGGTTTGCCGCCGCCAAGCCAGAAATTCGGCCGCAGCTTCAAACGCCTCCGCATCATCCGGTGAGAGCATACGGAGACGCTGGATCAGCCGTTCCCGCGTAATCGGCAGTCGCTCGGTCTGGTCAAAGCGCGGCAACGGCGGCAAGCTTGCCAGAAGCGTATAATATGGCTGATTGCTCATAACAACAGTTACTCCTTAAGACCACTGTCCCCGCAAGTGGTAATCTCTAGCTCACAATCCAAAATCCGAAATCCGCAATTGAACTCACTCCACCCCGCGGACGATGGCCCGATACCGTGGGAGCAAATTTTGCAATAGCAAATCGGAAATGGCCCGATCGGATAAATCGATCTCCAGATCTTCGCCCACCAGCCGTATTCGAAAACCGCCGCTGATATCCTCAGAGGGTGTTAACTCAATACCTTCCCGCAGCATATCGCCGGATATGCCCAGCACCAGGTGGCGCACACGCTCCTGGCCCTTTTCGGTCAGCTTGGTGCGCTTTTCATCGGTTTCAAACAGGTCTTTGGGAAGCCGAACCTCGACCGGCTTATCTCCACAAACGTTTTCGCCGGCGGCCATGCCGGCGATCGCCAGAATAATCTGCCGCAGGAATTTCTTGTCGCTCATTTCAACGGACACCAGCCGTCTCACATGCGCAGCAAAATCGGCCTTAACCTCCGCCTCCATTTTTAACTCGGTATCCCGAATCGCCACGCGCACCGATTCAAGGGCGGCCGTTTTTTCCCTTTCGATTTCGCTGCGGGCTTTGCTTAATATGTCTTCGGCCTCAGTTCTGGCCTGTTCAACAATCCGGGAAGCCTGCTCCTGGGCCTCCTGCAGAATCTGGTCGGACTTTTCCCGGCCGGCTTGAACGCCTTCATCCCGCAGCCGGCTGATGAGTTCCTGGACGCCCGATGCCGCTTTGGTTGTCTCTGCCATGATTTAACCACCTCCTCCGGTAACGGTGCCCAGCAATACCAGCGCAAACACAAAGGCAAAAACGGCAAAGCCCTCCACCACGGCTGCCGGCGCAAGGGAAACACCGAATACTTCGGGTTTGCTTTTGGACACACTGATGGATGATGCGCACGCATACCCCTGGTAAACAGCGCTGGCCATCAAGGCCAATCCGGTTAACACGCCAATGCCGAAGATGCCCGCGGCCGACTCCGGCTTGATGGCACCACCAAATGTCAACGTCACGACAATGCCGTAAATAACCTGAGAAGATGGCATCGCCGATACGCCGATAAACCGGCCATAACCGCTTTCGGTCTCGAGCATGGCACCGATTGCCGCCTGTCCGGCCCGCGAGCAGCCGATAATACTGCCGACGGCTCCCAGGGCCAGCGGGGCAAAGACTCCCAACCAGCCTAACGCTAAGATCAAGTTTTCCACTATTTCTTCTCCTTTCTTGCAAAGGCATTGAACGGCTGCCCTTCTTCGGAAATGCTCCATCTAAAAAATTCAATAAAATTAAGACGCAGTCCATGGATAAATCCGCTGCTTAAAGACAATACAAAATTGAGGGTGTGTCCGAGCAGTGCAATCAGAAGCGCGAATAAAATTCCGATTCCCGGAAGCGCCTCTCTAACCTGCCCGGCCATTGTGTTAAACGTACCGGCCAGGGATGCACTCGCCAGACCCAGGGCAAAAAGGCGCAAATAACTCAGCGCATCCCCGAAAGCGTTGGAAAGACCGGTAAGCCCGCCAAGCCCTTTCAACAGTCGCTTCCAGAGCGGCCCCTCTGGACTGCTAAACAGCACCACACCGATGAGTCCCAGCACCATGACAGCGATGCCGGCTGGCTTCAAATAGGTTAAGGCTTCCCCATGGGAGGCGGCCTGCCAGATGGCAACCGCCCCCAGGAAAATAAAAACCCAGGCCACGGGCACCGCGGCCTGAATCGTGCGTCGAAAGTGCCAGGCGGTGACGGCATTGGCGACAACAAGGTGAAAAACGCCCACGAGAATCGAAATCCGCATCATGACGTTAAAATTCATCATGTCGATTATTTTCAGTTTGGCCGGCAGGCTATCTTGACCCGGTGAAACCCCGAAATAGCTCCCCACCATCACACCGTAAATCACGCCCGCACCGACCAGCGTTGCCAGCAGAATGCGAAAGCGTCGGCCGGCATCTGACTGCCCCATTTTTTTCCAGAGCGCGGCCACGATGAGGCCCAGAGTGGCCGAGTATCCGGCATCCGCGAAAATCATCGCAAAAAAGAGGGCAAACGAAAAAAACACAATCATTGACGGATCCCACAGCCAGTAGCGGGGCGTGGTGTAAAACGAAACCAGATCCTGGCCGCCGGCCAGCCCCTGGGGATTTTGCATCAAGGTGGGTGGTGTTTCCTCTGGCAGGGGCTCCGCCGTTTCAAAGACCAATCCCCTTTTGTTGGCATATT